>CALLLY010000263.1 GCA_938008205.1 uncultured Granulosicoccaceae bacterium | reverse complement strand
GGGCAAAAATAGCTGTTGTTCTTGTTTATATACTCTTTTTGATGTTGCCGATTTACTGGCTGCTTAATATGAGTTTTAAAACCACCAATGAAATACTCGGTGGTTTCAGCTGGTACCCGCAGGAATTCACACTCGAAAGTTACAAAACTATTTTCACTGACTCTACCTGGTATAGCGGTTACCTAAACTCGCTCAGCTATGTACTGATGAATACCGTTATCTCGGTGTCTTTGGCGCTACCGGCAGCCTATGCATTTTCGCGTTACCGGTTTCTGGGTGATAAACATCTATTCTTTTGGTTATTGTCTAATCGTATGGCGCCACCGGCTGTATTTGTATTGCCTTTTGTAGAGTTGTATTCGGCTTTAAATCTGTTTGATACTCCGTTGGCAGTGGCGCTGGCGCACTGTCTTTTTAATGTGCCTTTGGCAGTGTGGATTCTGGAGGGTTTCATGTCTGGAGTGCCGCGCGAGGTTGACGAAACCGCGTACATCGACGGCTATTCATTTCCACGATTTTTTATCAAAATATTCATGCCGCTCATTGCCGCTGGCATTGGTGTCACTGCATTCTTTTGCTTTATGTTCAGCTGGGTGGAAATGTTACTGGCCAAAAACCTCACTTCAGTGGCTGCCAAACCGATTGTTGCTGTAATGACTCGTACAGCGTCCACTGCCGGTTATGAACTCGGTTTGTTAGCAGCTGCTGGTGCGTTAACGCTGATTCCCGGGGTTGTTGTGATCTGGTTTGTGCGTAAACATATCGCCAAGGGTTTTGCCCTTGGCAGGGTATAGAGAGGGCGACTCATGAAACCTTTAGCGTGGATGGCCTGGACCTGGCACACCGGTGCTTTTTTTATCTTTATAGCGGTGTGTCTGATCACCATGTTTGTCTGGGAAATGATAAAGCCGGGAGGTGATCCGAGAGTTGGTGTGCTGGGGCTTGATACCACTCGTGGTGACCGATTATTTATATCGTTGCTGGGTAGCGCATATATTCACGTTGCCTGGTTAGGTTTGACCGATCTGCCATTGTGGTGGGGGTCGGTGGTTTGTGGGTTTTTTGCACTGGCCGTTTTTCGGTGGGTGTAGGAAAGTATCCGTGTTTTGCACGGTTTTTAATCGCATCATCGTAATGCTTGGCTACGATGATTCCGTGATCTGCGATCGATACAAGCACAATATAAACGGGAGAGGACACGCTCTATGAAACGACAATTGTTAGCCACCTTTGTGACGGCTGCGCTCACCACCTCAACGGGGCAGGTGTTGGCAGATATGGCCGCCGCAGAAAAGTGGGTCAATGATGAATTTCAACCGGCCGCCATCAGTAAAGATGAGCAAATGGCTGAAATGGAGTGGTTTATTAAAGCCGCTGAACCTTTTAAAGGTATGGAAGTTAACGTGCTTTCGGAAGGTATTCCAACGCATACTTATGAATCACAAACGTTAACCAAGGCTTTCGAAGAAATCACCGGTATCAAAGTCAATCATCAGATTCTTGGTGAGGGTGAGGTAGTTCAGGCAGTACAAACGCAAATGCAAACCGGTCGCAATCTGTACGATGCCTATGTAAATGACTCCGATCTCATTGGAACGCATTCACGTTTACAACTTGCGGTTAATTTGACTGACTGGATGGCCGGCGAGGGTGCTGATGTGACCTTGCCTACACTGGACCTTGAAGACTTCATGGGAACTCAGTTTACTACTGGCCCGGACGGTGATCTTTATCAGCTTCCCGATCAGCAATTTGCCAATCTATACTGGTTCCGCAAAGACTGGTTTGACCGCGAAGACCTGAAAGCCTCTTTTAAAGATAAGTATGGTTATGAGCTTGGCGTGCCAGTTAACTGGTCTGCCTATGAAGACATTGCCGAGTTTTTCTCCAATGATGTGAAGAACATTGACGGCGTCGATATCTATGGCCACATGGATTACGGCAAGCGCGCCCCCGATCTTGGCTGGCGTATGACAGATGCCTGGTTGTCCAGGGCAGGTGCCGGCAGCCCCGGTGAGCCAAACGGTATACCGATCGATGAATGGGGTATTCGCATGGAAGCTGGTTCCTGTAACCCTTCCGGGGCGTCTGTCACGCGTGGTGGTGGCGCTAATGGACCGGCAGCGGTCTATGCGATCCGCAAGTGGGATGAGTGGCTGCGTGGCTATGCACCTCCGGGTGCTGCAAGTTATGACTTCTATCAGTCATTGCCTGCGCTGAGCCAGGGCAACGTTGCTCAACAGATCTTCTGGTACACCGCATTTACCGCCTCCATGGTTGCGCCTAAATCTGAAGGCAACAACACGGTGGATGACGAAGGTAATCCTCTCTGGCGTATGGCGCCGTCTCCGCACGGACCTTACTGGGAAGAAGGGCAGAAGGTGGGTTACCAGGACGTCGGTTCATGGACCATCCTGAAATCCACGCCGACTGATCGCGCCAAGGCAGCATGGCTCTATGCACAATTTGCTGTATCGAAGACAGTCGATGTCAAAAAGAGTCATGTAGGCCTCACTTTCATTCGCGACTCTTCAGTAAATCACGAGTCCTTTTCTGAAAGAGCTTCCAAGCTGGGCGGACTGGTTGAGTTTTATCGCTCGCCGGATCGCGTACGCTGGTCACCTACCGGCATTAACGTGCCGGATTATCCGAAGCTTGCACAAATCTGGTGGCAGCAAATCGGTGATGTAAACTCCGGTGCGTTTACCCCGCAGCAAGCTATGGATCGATTGGCCGAAGAAATGGATCTGGTGATGTCGCGCATGCAGGCGGCTGATGAAAGCGCCAATGTCTACGGTGGTTGCGGTCCGCGTCTGAATGAGCCGAAAGATGCGTCAGAGTGGCTCGGCAAGGGTGGCGCGAAAGCGAAGCTCGATAACGAAAAGCCGCAGGGCGAGACCATTGCCTATGATGAGTTGATCAAGCAATGGGCGCAGTAATCTACTGTGCAAAAGGCTCGGACCTTGCTTGGTTCTGAGTCGCTGTAATTACTTATGGGTCATCGCTTTCGGTGGCCCATAAGTGCTCAATTCCCGTATATAAAGAATTCATTGCATAACCCGTACAGATGAAAAATGACTGATTTATCCCCCGCTCCTTCATGTGACTTCGATGTCGTTGTTATTGGCGGTGGAATAAACGGTGCCGGCATAGCGCGGGATGCAGCCGGTCGTGGATTGTCCGTGTTGTTATGCGAAAAAGATGATTTGGCGCAGCACACCTCTTCGGCCAGTACCAAGCTGATTCATGGTGGCCTACGCTATCTTGAACACTACGATTTCATGTTGGTGCGTCATGCACTGCAGGAGCGCGAGGTATTGCTCAATGCAGCACCCCATATTATATGGCCGCTGCGATTTATTTTGCCCCACCACCAATCACTCAGACCGCGCTGGTTAATACGTCTGGGATTGTTTTTGTATGACCATATCGGTGGTCGTAAGTTATTGCCCAAATCTCACTCTGTTGATTTGAAAAAACATCCGGCAGGACTTCCGCTGAAAAAAGCGTTTACGCACGGCTTTGAGTACTCTGACTGCTGGGTGCAGGATGCCCGTTTGGTGGTGCTTAATGCCGTAGATGCAGCGCAACATGGATGTGACGTGCGGGTACGCACGCAGGTCACTGATCTGGTTCGGCATCAGGGTTACTGGACCATTCGTTTGCGTGACAATAACAGCGACGCCACGTCAACAGTAACGGCTAAAGTGGTGGTCAACGCGTCTGGTCCATGGGTAGAAAAAACACTCGATCTGGATAGCGAACACGATTCCCGCTATGCCACGCGGCTGGTGAAAGGCAGCCATATAGTAGTGCCTAAAATGTTTGACCACCCTTACACGTATATCTTTCAAAATGCCGACAATCGCATCATCTTTGCGGTGCCTTATGAGCAGGATTATACGCTGTTGGGTACAACGGATATGGAGGTGGGCGACGAACCGGGTGTGGTGGAAATAGATGCATCAGAGGTGGAGTATATATGTTCGGCTGCCAGTGAATACTTTGATAAGTCAGTCACCGCAGACGAGGTGGTCTGGAGTTATTCGGGCGTCCGGCCTTTGTATGATGATGCCTCGTCTAATGCATCCAAGGTCACGCGCGACTACAAGCTCGATTTCGATACCCGCAAAGATGCACCGGTACTATCTGTTTACGGTGGCAAAATCACTACCTATCGAAAGCTTGCGGACGATGCGATGAATATGTTGTCTGAGCATTTGTCGATTAATAAGAAAGACTGGACAAAAAACACACCGTTGCCGGGTGGCGATATACCCGGTGCAGACTTCGACGGGTATCTTGTGCAAATGCGCGAGCGCTACCCGTGGATGGAAGAGTCGTTACTTTACGACTACGTGCGAAACTATGGCACTTGTGTAAACACGTTGTTGGATAATCGTTCCGGTACCGAGCAACTGGGTACGCGTTTTGGACCACAGCTCTACCAGGCAGAAGTTGATTATCTGGTTAAGCATGAATGGGCGCAACGCGCAGAAGATGTTTTGTGGCGACGTTCCAAGAAGGGGCTGCGACTGGACGAAAGCCAGGTTGTGGCTTTGCAGGGGTACCTTACGCGGGCAGTAAGCACGACAGGCGGTAGCAACGCGGCCTGACTTTTGTTCAGCTTGAATCAACCGTGTACTGGGTTATGATTTATAGCCATTGAATCACATAACTCACTGGCCGATGTTAATGAAAACCCGCACTCGAGCCTGGTTTCAGCCTCGATACCCTCACATTGATCAGATGCAGGCGCACGTTCTGCTACCACTGTTATTGTCACTGTTATTTTTTTGTTTTGGTGAGGTAAAGGCCGGTGGTCTGCCGGGCGTGGTCGATGGTGAGCCGCTACCGAGCCTTGCGCCAATGCTCGAAAAAACCACACCCGCTGTGGTGAATATTTCAACGCGAGGATCCGTACCAACTCGCAGCAACCCGTTATTTGACGATCCGTTTTTTCGGCAGTTTTTTGATCTGCCGCGTCGTGCCCAGCGTCGTGCGACGCAAAGCCTCGGGTCAGGCGTGATAGTTGATGCCAGTGCCGGGCTGGTCGTCACGAATCATCATGTGATCGATAACGCGGAAGAAGTACTGGTAACTTTATCCGATGGTCGGGAGTTTGAGGCCGAGATCATTGGTCAGGATCCGGATGCCGATGTGGCGGTCATTCGTATTGAGGCTGAAGACATTACGGCACTGAGCTGGGCAGACTCCGACGTGTTACGTGTCGGGGATTTTGTGGTGGCGATTGGCAATCCGTTCGGGCTTGGTCAAACGGTGACTTCGGGAATTGTGTCTGCGTTGGGCAGAAGTGGTCTGGGCATCGAGGAAATTGAAGACTTCATTCAGACTGATGCGTCTATTAACCCGGGTAATTCCGGCGGTGCACTGGTTAATCTTCGTGGTGAACTTGTCGGTATTAACACCGCGATAGTGGGTCCGGCCGGGGGCAATGTGGGTATTGGTTTCGCGATACCTTCAAACATGGCGCGCAGCCTGACCCGGCAACTGGTGGATGGAGGCGAAGTCAAACGCGGCAAACTGGGTATTTCCTTGCAGGAGCTCGATGAGGATCTGCAGGAGGTGTTTGGTGTTAAGCGCGGGGTGGTCATTTCCGGTGTGGAGAGCGGCTCTTCGGCAGAGAAAGCCGGATTGTTGCGTGGCGATGTGATTACCCAGGTCGGGTCACGTCGGGTGCAAAGCATTAATGACGTGCGCAATTCTATTGGTCTGTTACAGGTGGGTGATCAGGTTATTGTGCAGTTTTACCGTGACAAAACCTTGTATCAAACCGATATTAAAGTGGGTGAGTCTGAAGATATTCTGATGCGTGGTGAAGAGATGGCGGCGCATCTTGGCGGTGCGGTGTTTGAAAATGCGGTATCCAGACGCGGCCGTCGTTATGTGGTCGTGGCACGAGTGGATCGTCAGAGCAACGTTGCACAGTACGGTATTGAAGCCGGGGATATTGTGCTATCGGTAAATCAGATTCCTGTTGAAAGCATCGAAGAAATGGCCACAGCCGTTGCGACTCGCGGCAACGCCAGTTTGCTTGAGATTCAACGCGGTAACTTTTCGCAGTCGATCATTGTCAGATAGCACGCTTGCTTGAAACAGGCTCTGATTCAATGTGGCTCACTGATCAGTGAGAAGAATAGCCGTCAGTATTTTTCTCTACCCAGCGATGGCTGTTGTCGTGCAGGGTTTCTTTTTTCCAAAACGGTGCGCGCGATTTCAGGGCTTCCATTAGAAATCGGCACGCGTCAAATGCGGCGGCTCGGTGCGCCGACCAGCAAGCCACCAGGACAATCGGTTCTCCGGGGTGCATTTCTCCCACGCGATGCACGATCAGTGCGTCTTGCAGCGGCCATTGCGCTTTTGATTCAGCAATAATCTCTTCAAGCTGACTTTCCGTCATACCCGGGTAGTGCTCGAGGGTCATGGCGCAAACATCGTCGCCTTCGTTGAAGTCACGCATGGTGCCGACAAATGTTGCGGTCGCACCGTACTGTCCGTCGGTCAGATTATCGCGTTGGTGGGTTTGTATCGACTGCCACGGATCAAACGCGCCTTTGCAGATTTGAACTGTCATAGCCTACCCTCCCGTCACTGGCGGGAAAAACGCCACCTCGTCACCGTCGCTAACCAATGTTTCCGGGGTGGCCTGTGTGTGATTTACCGCGCACACGGTATTGTCCGGCATGGGCAGGTCTTTTGCCACGCGCGACCAGATGCCAGCCACGGTCTGGTTAGTGTCGATGTCGATCTGGAGTTCACTTTGCCCCAGGGTTTCGCGCATACTGGCGAAAAATTTCACGTTAACGCTCATGGTCACCATTATGCCTGCCGTAACGGCTGGTGCAAATCAGCATCGGTGATTATGGGAACAAGCGGGCACACAGAGGCACTTATGTCGGAACTTACGCACTTCGATCAACAAGGCAACGCGCACATGGTCGATGTTGGCGACAAGCAGGTAACACATCGCGTGGCAGTGGCGTGCGGAGACATTGCCATGCGCAGTGAGACTCTCGCGATGATTGTGCAGGGCAACCATCGTAAGGGAGATGTACTGGGTATTGCGCGACTGGCTGGCATTATGGCCTCCAAACGTACCAGTGATCTGATACCGCTTTGCCACCCGATCGGGCTGACGCATGTTGAAGTGGATTTTACGATTGATGAAGAGGCGTCGCTCGTATCGTGCCGGGCGCGCACCGAAACCCGTTCACAAACCGGGGTGGAGATGGAGGCACTGACTGCTGTCCAGGTGGCGTTGTTGACCATTTACGATATGTGCAAAGCAGTGGATCGCGGGATGCGTATGGACGCCGTGCGGTTGCTGGAAAAGTCGGGTGGTAAAAGCGCTGACTGGCGGGCGGAAGATCATCCAGATTAGACGTTGAAATGTTCACCAATATTTATAGGTTTCGGTTTTAACTGGCAGCGTGCTGTTGCACAATACGGGGGTTCCGAAGCGCTGCGTTGTATTGGCCGCCCGTTGTCTCCTGGTGGGCAGTTTCTAGTTCGGTCCCGGAATCCCAAACGAGCTTACCACCGGGTATGCTGGTTCGCGTGCGGTTGCCCGGAATCTTATGGGATCTTAAAACAAGCTCCCGTTCCACTAACAATCCTGTGAGATAGGCTCGTCACATCGCAACCCATGTCCGCTAACTGTCATATCAACACCGTTCTTCTGTCGCGTCTTTACGCATACAGCGGCCGGGTATCGTGATGAAGCGACTGGTGTTGGGCGTGGTCGCTGTGATTTGTTTGGTCGCTGTGCTGGCTGTGATCATCATCAGCAATCTGGACGTTAATCGCTACAAAGATAAAATTCAGCAGGCTGTATTCGATAAAACCGGTCGGCAATTGCAAATCGACGGTGAGATTAACGCCAGTTTTTTTCCGTGGATCGGATTGCAACTCAACGATGTAGCGCTGGCCAACGCTGAGGGTTTTAAAAGCGGTCCGTTTGCTGTCGTGCGCGCCAGTGATGTGAAGCTGGAGTTGTTGCCATTGATTTCCGGAACCCTCAATGTCAGCCTGATCGAATTACACGGTTTGCAGCTGAACCTGCAGGTTGATCAGGATGGCGTTGCTAACTGGGAAGACCTGCTGGACACCACCACCGTTGTCGAAACTGAAACCGGTGAAGACGATGTGCTGCAGTCGGTAGAGACCGGTGCGCCGCTGGCGGCGGCATTGTCAGTCGGTGGCATTGTTGTGACTGATTCCAGCATCTCATGGCAGGATGAAAAGAACGCCAGTGATCTTAAGCTGGGTGAGTTTAATCTCACTACGGATGCGATCAAGCTTAATCATCCATTCGACTTCACTGCAGACTTTACCCTCGATAGCCGCAGTCTGGACTTGTCCAGTACGGTTGCTGTGTCCGGAGCCCTTGCGCTTGATTTGGCGTCCAACAGTTATTCATTAAGCGGTTTAGACCTCACCACTTCAAGCGCGGGAAGCCTGTTTCCGGTAGAGCAGTTCGAGGCGTCAGTCGCCGGGGATTTGCGCATGAACCTGAAAGCCCAGACCCTCGATTTAACTGATATGGCGGCCATCGTTGCCGGTGTGCCGGTATCCGGTGAAATTCACGCGACCAGGTTGCTGCAGTCTCCCGGTTTTTTCGGTGATATTGCCAGTGGTGCCTTTGATGCCGAGGCGGTGCTGAGTAGCATCGGTGCTGCGTTGCCCGAAGACTTTAACAAAGACCTGCTTGCGAATAGTGCGTTTGATCTGGCATTTCAGCAGTCCGAGGAGCAGATACTGGTAAACCGGCTCGAGGTGTCAATAGGAGACATCAAGCTCAGTGGTGATATGCAGGTGTCCAATCTGGCAGAGTCTGCTGTGATTAGCGGGCAGGTCTCCAGTAACGTGTTTAATCCTGCGCCCTGGTTTGCCTCTTTTGGTGTTGTCTCTGCAGACCCTCTGGTGTTGCAAAGTGCCAGTGCACAGGTATCGGTGCGGCAATCAGGTCAGCTACTCGCGTTAAACGATTTGCGCGTCACCATTGATGGATTTGATTTACAGGGTCACGTTGAACTTACCGACATCTATCGTTCTGTGCCACCGGTAGTGTTTGAGCTGCATGGCACTGCACTTGATATTGATCGGTATCTGCCTGCAAAAGATCTGAGTGAGCCCGCTGCAGAGCGAGTGGTTAACAGCAAACTTTCTGCTGAAGAGATAAATGACTTACCGATCGATCTTTTGCAAAACCTGAATATTAACGGCGAGTTGAGTTTTGATCAGTTGATCTATGCGGGTATCACGCTAAGCGATATTGTGGTGCCGATACGAACCGAAGAAAGAAAATTTGAAATTTCAGAGGCCAGAGCCGCCCTTTATGATGGCAGTGTATTCAGTAGCCTGACACTGGATGTGAATTCTGAAGAACCTCTGTTAACAGTAACCTCCAATATCAGTGCGGTGCAATCCGCGCCGTTGCTGGCAGACTATTTAAAAACCGACCCGCCTATTAGCGGTACCGGTATTTTAAACCTCGACATGCTAACCCGTGGTAACAGTCTGGATCAGTGGCTGGAGCAGGCAATCGGCGCCGTATCGGTACGATTTACCGATGGCGCAATCAATGGCTTAAATATCGCCCGGGAGGTGCGGCGTGCCAATGCGTTGATTAGTGGCGCTCAATTGTCAGCACAGGAAGAAGTGATAAAAACTGATTTCACTGAGTTGAGTGTCTCCGGGGAAGTCAATGAAGGTGTCTTACGCAGTGATGATTTATCGATAAAATCACCACTGTTGCGTGTGACCGGCCAGGGTTCAATTGATCTTGCCGCACAACTGGTTGACTACGTTGCCAACGTATTGGTCGCAGGGACTACGCAAGGCCAGGGTGCTGAAGACATCAAAGCGTTGGAAGGCTTATCACTGCCGGTACCTGTAAAAGGAACCTTTAATGATCTGTCTGTTGACTTCACCGGAACGCTGATTGACGCATTGCGATCAGATTTTGCAAACAGACTGAAAGCTCGCAAAGATGCCGTGCTTGCGACGCAAAAAGAAAAGGCTGAAGCCGCGTTGAAAGTGCAGGAGCAGGCATTGAAGGAAGAGGTGCAACAACAGACCGAAAAGGCTCGCGCGATCCTTGATGAAAAAAAGGAAGTAGTCATTGAGCAAGTCGAAGAGAAAACACAAGCGCTTGGCCAACAGCTGAAAGACAAGCAGCAGTCGATAGAGGAAGACTTGCAAAACAAGCTGCAAAAAGGCATATCCGACTTACTGGATAAATAACGGTAGGCATGAATACGCTGCCTTCAAACAGACAATGCCGGCAGTTTTCTGATGCCGTGCTTGCGTGGTTCGAGCAGCATGGTCGAAAGCATCTTCCCTGGCAGCAAAACCCCACACCGTATCGCGTTTGGGTGTCTGAAATTATGTTGCAGCAGACTCAGGTCACGACGGTAATTCCTTTTTTTGAAAGATTTATGTTGAGCTTTCCTGGTGTAGATGCGCTGGCGGAGGCCAGTCAGGATGAGGTGCTTAATCACTGGTCGGGTCTTGGCTACTATGCGCGCGGCAGAAACCTGCACAAAGCGGCAATAAAAATAATGCAGGACAATAATGGTGAATTGCCGCAGACACTGGAAGGCTTGATGGAACTGCCGGGTATCGGGCGCTCAACCGCCGGTGCAATTTTAAGTCTGGCTTGCGGGCAGAGCGAGCCGATACTTGATGGCAATGTGAAACGAGTATTGTGTCGACACTACGGTGTCGACGGTTGGTACGGACAATCGGCTGTTGAAAAACACTTGTGGCAACTGACATCGGCAGTCACTCCACGCCAGCTCACCGGGCCGTATAACCAGGCCATGATGGATCTGGGGGCTACCTTGTGTTCGCGCACCAAGCCCGGGTGTGATCGCTGCCCGGTGCAAAGCAGTTGCGCCGGATATGCGACTGGTAATCCCACTCAGTGGCCGCATAAAAAACCAAAGAAAAACAAGCCGCAGCGACAAACCTGGATGATAATTGTGCAGGATGGCCAGGGCCGGTTGATGATGAAGCGTCGCCCACCGTCTGGCATCTGGGGCGGATTATGGGGTTTCACTCAGTTCGACACCGAAGTGTTGGCAGAGCGCTATCTCGATTCATTAAACCTGTCGTCAGTGGCTCGCTGGCAGTCCTTTCAGCACACCTTTACGCACTTTCACTTAATGATCCACCCGATCCATGTTCGCTTGAAGCATAAGGTTACGGCCTCCATGATTGAAGATAATGAGTGTCGGTGGGTCACCCCCGGCGAAGACGTCGGCGGGCTGCCTGCTCCTGTGAGCCGAATAATCGATCAGTTGCAAAAGCCGGTTGATTCATCGAACTGACAGCGCTGACTTGGTATCATCCAGAACACTAACGATTGGAGTTAAAACATGGCCAGAACGGTTAATTGTGTGAAGCTGGGGCGCGAAGCCGATGGTCTCGACCGACCGACCTACCCGGGTGACCTCGGTAAGCGGATCTACGAAAGCGTATCGAAAGAAGCGTGGCAGTCGTGGATGGGTCACCAGACCATGCTGATTAATGAGTACCGCCTTACCCCGGTGGATCCAAAGTCACGAAAATTCCTTGAAGAGGAGATGGAAAAATTCTTCTTTGGCGAAGGGTCTGCAATGCCGGAAGGATTTGTGCCACAAAACGACTGACAGGCAGTCAAGTCAGTGTTGTCGGGCTTGACTCACGAGCCCGCTATAGGTCTAATACACGGCTCGCGGGTTCACCGCGATCTCGCCTCAAAGTGGTAACACTTCAAAATGGCCAGGTAGCTCAGTCGGTAGAGCAGGGGACTGAAAATCCCCGTGTCGGCGGTTCGATTCCGTCCCTGGCCACCATTCAAAATCAGTTGTTTACGATAACTCGCAGACCGAGTGTTTATCCTGATGTGACAGTATTGTGTTTTCCAAGCGTTTGGCTGCTTCCGATAGGTGATCGCTACGCAGGTGAGCATGACGCAAAACCATCTCGTACGACGACCATCCACCTAGTTCCATAAGCTCCTGTAAGCTGGTTCCGTTTTACACATGTCAAGACGCCCAGGTATGCCTTAAGACGTGCCAGCGAAAATTGTTAGATCCGCTTTTTCTGGCGCGCGTTTCCACGCTATTAGTGGAGGTGCGTTGCACTGGCTTTCCCTGGTAAGTAAACGCATATATTTCGTGTATACCTACCTGACGATGAAGCACATCGACCGCCACCTGGTTTAGTGGTACGGCCAAGGCTTGCCTTTTTTGTCTCGTCTGGGTTGAACCGCGCTGTCCGACGTTTCAACGATATTTGATCCCATTTTAGATCACTACGTTGGCCTGCCTAAGACCGGTTTGCAATGAGAATTCTGCCATTGCAACGAAGACGAGTAGCTGTTTATCCTCATGGTAACAAGGATTTCAACATCCTCTTCGCATATTTTCCTTCACTGCCAGATTCTGTCTAGGAGGTTCATAGCTACCTGTTGAACACCTAGACAGAATCTGGCGCTGATATTTGGGCGACTACGAGGGTTGGTCTAAAATTGGACAGACATATAGAAGTACTTGGCGTTATGGGATAAATTGCTACCGGGTGGGTTATCAGACATAATTCAACAGCCTACGGGCAGATTTATTGCCGCGCAATCGCGACAAAGGAATAAGAAGGTATGGGGTGTGCTGAGCTATGCCCACTGTGTCCTTGGCAGGCTGTTGATCTGCAGGAGCTTCGCGTAAGAGTGCCCGTAGGCTTTTAAATAGGTTGATGTAGTGGACCGGTTATTAGAGTTAAAAAAATCCAAAGACTTGCATGATTTGGCTGCTCTCCTCGGATATTCACCATCTGGCTTAAGTTACATTCTGTATAAAATTCCAAGCTCTAAGAAATATCGTACGTTTACAATTCCGAAGAAATACGGTGGGTCTCGGACTATAGAAGCGCCAACTGACGAGTTAAACGCATTACAACGAAATTTGAGCCAGCTTTTATACTCTTGTGTTGAAGATATTGGCTCTACAAAAAAATTTCCTTCGATGTTGTTATGGATTCCAAAAAAACAGGACTATTATCAGTAACGCCGCCGCGCACGTGCGTAAAAAATATGTTTTTAATATAGATTTGGAAGATTTCTTTGGTGCAATCAACTTTGGACGTGTGCGCGGTTTTTTTATTTCGGACAAGTCCTTCAATCTTGACCCGAACGTAGCTACAGTCGTTGCACAAATTGCATGTCACAACGGTGGTTTACCGCAAGGTAGCCCCTCATCACCGATAATTTCAAATTTAATAGGAAATATTTTGGATTTGAAATTGCTAAAATTGGCAGGGAAAACAGGTTGTATGTATACGCGGTATGCAGATGATATTACTTTTTCAACGAGTAAAAAATTTTTCCCTTCGGATGTTGCGTATGAGAATTCAGGATCTGATTGGATAATTGGGGAAAAGCTGGAGAAGATAATAAAAAAAACAGGTTTTAGCGTAAACCACAAAAAAACTCGAATGTCGTTTGTTCGATCTAGGCAACTCGTAACAGGTTTGACTGTGAATTCCAAGGTGAATGTCAATCAACACTACTATCGTCAAGTTAGGGCTATGTGTCATTCCCTATTTTACCGTGAGGAATACCGATTTCTTGACAATGGGGCGTCTGTGTCTACCAATTCGATTGGTAAACTTGAGGGTATGCTTTCCTATATCTATTTTGTGAAACATCGGCGGGATCGAAGTCTCGCTTATAACCAGGAATTAGAAAAAAAGGGAGAATTTAATCGCTCGAAGTCGGTCGTTAATTTGTATAGAAAACTTCTATGTTTTAAATATTTCGCTGCTCCAAGCAAGCCGTTGATTGTGACGGAGGGCCACACAGATGTGGTATACCTGCGATGTGCAATTAAGTCTTTGCATGCATCTTTCCCCAACTTGTTTGACAGTGCCAACAATAGGAGAACAGTCAGTTTTCTAAACCTCAACGCAGATAAGAGGTTTATCTTGGAACTCTCACCTGGTTCGTCAATGCTAGCTAAGATTATTGGGAACTATAAAAAATGGTTGTCCAGCTACATCTATCAGTCGAAAACAAATCCAGTGATACTGGTTTGTGATAATGATGAAGGTTTAAAGCCGGTCACAGCCGCTGCAAAAAAATTTGGTGTAGCAATAGATAAGACCACTACTTCACCTTTTTACTACTTAGGTGAGAATCTTTACGTTGTGAAAATTCCTGAAAGTGGTGTTTCTGGTGACATTGAAGAGCTATTTCCGAAACCAGTGCTTGATACAAAAATAGGAGGAAAACCATTCGATTCGAACAAGGCGCACGGTGACGAAAATTCTTATGGAAAACATATTTTTGCTGAAAAAGTGGTTGTGCCAGCAGCATCTACGATAGATTTCAGCGCCTTCAGACCATTACTACAGCGCCTTTGCGACTGTATTGAAAATTACTCTATGAGACCTTGACCGATCAACGCTGATAAATGTCTCGTCAATAAAAATTCATCGGGGTAAACCATTTTGTGTATACGCGACATAGCTGTGTCCTAACCCCTTCGTATACACAATTGCTGGTGTGTGAAGTAGCAATAGAAGTGCGGCAAATGGCTGATTTTAGCTATTGAATATTTGTTTTTTCCGCCTGAAAATACCCGTATCGGCGATTCGATTCCGTCTCTGGCCACCATTTAATTTATTCCAAGCTTTCACTTCGCTTTACGCCCGTCTGTGGCCTTCGGCAGGTCGAAGCTGAATCGTGTGCCATTGCCTGTGTTTTCCACCGATAAGCTGCCACCGTGCAGGTTCACAATACGTTGGGTGATGGCGAGCCCGAGACCGGCATTCGAACCTTCATTGTGTTGATTGTCTGCACGATGGAAGCGCTTGAATATATTTTCGATTTGAGCCGGGTCGATTCCAGGACCGTTGTCTTCAATCGTGAAGGTGACTTTGTCAGTTTGAGTTCTCGACAGTGCGACGTTCACATCGATTTTTCCTCCGTCCTGCGTGTATTGCAAAGCATTACTTAACAGGTTGCTGACAGCGCGGTCCATCATCGCCAGATCACCGTTGACTAACAATCTCGATTCATCTGTCTGGTAGTGTAGTTCGATCTTCTTATCGTTAGCTTTAGGCTGGAATCCCTGTATTACGTCACTGACGATATCGTTCATTGAAAACAGCTCGCTGTTTAATTGCTCTGCACGATCATCAAGTTTGGCCAGCTCAAAAAGATCGGAGATCAGCGCTTGTAATCGTTTGCTGTGTTTTAACGACACGCTTACATATTTTTTTCGTTGTTCATCGCTGAATGAGTCGTACTTGTGCTGCAGCATCTCCAGATATCCCTGCGTTGCCGTCAGTGGGGTGCGCAGGTCGTGCGAGATATTGGCAATAAAGGAACGGCGGCTTTTGTCTTGCTCCTGCAGAGCGTCAAACTGTTCTGCAATGCGTCCTGCCATGGCATCGTAGTTGTCACCCAGTCGCGAGATTTCATCGGTGCCGGTATCACTGGCAGCATCTCGGTAGTTTTGTGATTGCTTGTAACCGGATTGTTGAAAGTCATCGATCAGGCAGCTGAGTATCTGCAGCCGGGAGGTAATGCGCCTGAAGATAAACAACCCCGCCAGCAGTGATACCAGTAAGCTGCCAATAAGGGCGTAGATACCGATGGTGGATATTAAGTCGGTGGGTCGGCCGCTTTTATAGCTCTCGTGTGCTGCACCGCGAAGCGTGACATATAGATAACCCAGCGGTTTGTCACCTGCGGCCAGTTTCGCCACTGAGAAAGTTACTGGTTCGTTGTCTGACTGTGGATCGTCTGCAAATAGTGGAAAAGATCGATCGCCATCGAGAAACTGTTGCAGCGGTTCCAGTCCAACGCTGCGTGTCACCAGTTCGGTATTGATAATGGATGAGGTGTGACTGATGTTGCCTTTTGGGTCAAGCAGGTAGAGCTGAACGTCCGGGTTGACAATTTTCATCAGCCGAAACAGCTGTTCAGTGTATTGCCTGTCTACCTCGCCACCGACAGTCTGTGGAATTTCTGCTGCCAGATTAGCAGCAATGTCTGCGTTTTCTCGTTGTAAGTCACCGATGATGCCCTGGCGCGTGAGTGAATATGAGATGGCAGAATAGACAATGGCGGTAACAAACAGCAACAAAATGAGGGTTAGCGCCAGCTTTGCGTAGAGGGATCGTAAAGACAAAGTGGGTAGATTCCTCAGTCGCGTTTGGCGAATTCGTAGCCGACGCCCCAGCGCGTCAAAATGTACTCCGGTTCCTGCGGATTCTTTTCTATTTTGGTTCTAAGTCTGTTGATATGTGAATTTACCGTGTGGTGGTAGCCTTCATAACTATATCCCCAGACCTTATCCAGCAGCTGCATGCGGGAAAATACCCGGCCCGGGTTAATCGCAAAGTAATGCAGCAGATCAAACTCTTTGGGTGTGAGCTCGACTTCCTGTTCGTCAATGAAGACCCGGCGATTGTCTATATCGATATTCAGTGCTTTGAACACAATCGTTTTTTCACTGTCGGTATGTTCTTCCGAGATACGTGCTCTTCGTAATAGTGCCTTCACCCGGGCTATCAGTTCCAGTGTGCTGAAGGGCTTGGTCATGTAGTCGTCAGCACCCAATTCCAGACCCAGAACCCGGTCAATCTCTGATGATTTTGCGGTCAGCATCAGGATCGGAGTTTGCGGATTAGCGCTGCGCACGGTGCGACAAATCTCTAATCCATCGACTTCGGGCAGCATGATGTCGAGTATCAGCATATCGAACTGATCCTGCATCGCGCGGTCCAGTGCTTCGCGACCGTTACTGATGTGTACACACTCGCACATAATATCCTGTAACTGCAGACTGACCAGCTCTGCGAGATCAGGGTCGTCTTCGACCAAAAGTATCTTACGTTGTGAAATGACTGAATCCTCTTGCTTTCTGTTACGAATACTACCGGCTCAGCGAACGGCCGCATCACAATATTCTAACAAAAGTCTGTTTTTTATTGTTTTCAGTGTGTTATCTGCATTGAGGAAGGAATCTGTGGTGGTAAATTCTGTGAACAAAGTGGGGTGGGTGCAGTAGTATTGGAGGTCTTTGATTTTAGATGAGGGTGAGATGTTAGCGCTTGATAACTTCTTTCAGCAATCCGACGCGGCAATTGAGTTTTCTCGGCAGCAATCCAGTGATTTTGCCAAATCTGTGGCGGGGGATTTCAACCCGTTGCACGACATCGATTCAAGGCGGTTCTGTGTGCCGGGTGACTTGTTGTTTGCAGTTTTTCTGCATCGCCACGGTGTTTTTGGATCGATGCATTTTGACTTTCAAAACATGGTCGATTCCGAGGTGCAACTTACTGAAAAACAGGCCGGCCAACAGACGATATTAGTGGATCAGAACGGACGTGAGTATCTGACGGTAGATTGCGATGGATCTTCTTCTACAGAGGTGGCGTTGGTAAGCGGACTCACGCGTGCTTATGTGCAGTTCTCGGGTCAGACGTTTCCTTATTTGCTAGTCGATCTCATGCAACAGCACAATGTGATGATTAACCCCGCGCGGCCGTTGGTGATCTATAAAAGTATGCAATTGAACATGCAGCAACTCCCTGATGCTGATGTGTCGCTGGTGTTTTCGGGTGCTGATCTCAATAATGAGGGGAAAAAAGCCACGGTAAATCTAAACTTTGATATCAATGCCGGGCAGAAAAAAATCGGTTCCGGACAGAAGCAGATGGTTCTGGGTGGCCTGAGACCCTACGACGATGAAGTGATGGGTGCGTTGGTTGCAGAGTATCAGTCGATCAAGAACAACCACAAAGTGGCAAATTAATCGCTGTTATTGTTGCTGAACTGCGCTAAACAATTGCGGCGTGAAAGGTGGAATTAGCTTGTTGTTTTTCATACTGAAATAGTGATCGGAAAAGACATTCGTTGAGAGATAAAGCCTCCGGCCTGCTGTTGTTTCTGATGATCTGGGCAAGCCTGTTTAGCGATATATTCGCACAACAGATGCGAGCAGGGTTGGTAGTACTGGCCGGCTGTTGCAGCTGGGCTGCCGCGGTGATATTGGTGTCGCGAGTCAGTCGGTTTCAGAAGTATCAGGCAGGCACCATCGGGGGTGCGGGGTTGCTGTTAATGATGCTCTCTGTGTTTTCCGGCTCATCAATCGATGTAGTCTCTGCTATCAGTAAAAATGCCGCGCTGGTTTCTATGATTGCATCGGTGGGTTTTTTACGACTGATAGCATTGTCTGATAACCATGAAACCTCATTGCCAGTCGGTTCAATGGCGTTTTTCAAAACCCTGTTCGGGGTCAGTGTATTTGGTTCGGTCATTAACATCTCGGCACCGATACTATTTGCCGACAGGCTTCATACCGAAAGCATGCTTACCCGACTGGCGTCTGCGTCCTTTACGCGTGTTTTTTCCGGTTGCTCTGCGTGGTCACCATTCTTTGGTGGTATGGCCGCTGTACTGATATATGTACCGGGCTTTAAACTGAGTGTTGTGATGCTGCTGTGTTTGCCGTTTGCGATAATAGGTTTTTTCGTGGTTTGTCTGGAAGCCTGGTTTTTAAAGCGCGATGAACTGAAAGAATTTCGTGGTTATCCGGTGAAATTTTCCAGTCTGTGGATTCCGCTTGTACTGACGGCGATGGTTGTCACAATGACAACGCTCAAGCCGGACTGGTCGATCCTGACCTGTATCTCATTGTCTGCACTTGTTTTAACCATTGCCGTCTTATTGATGAGGTTAAAGCTAGGTGCTGTGAATACGCTGCAGCAGCATATTGCAACGCAGTTGCCGCGCATGGCCAATGAGTTATTGCTTTTTCTTGTGGCAGGTCTGTTAGCACAAGGGCTCGCCGGCTATATCCACGGTGGAGGATGGTCTTTACCGGCGATGAATTTTGGGCCGCTGCAAGCGGCCGGTTTGCTGTTTGCAATGATTCTGGCGGGGATTATTGGCGTACACCCCATTGTAACGGTTGCCGGGTTGTCGCCGCTATTGTTAACCATGAACCCAAACGTGCATTTGCTCGCCGTGACTTATCTGTTTGCGTGGAGTCTGGGCACCAGCGCCAGTCCGTTGTCAGGCACGCATCTGGTTTTTCAGGGGCGTTACGGCATTAACAGCTGGAAGGGCGCGGTATGGAATTGGCCTTATGTTGCTGTGATGTTCCTGGTAGCGGTACCAATGCTGTATCTTGTATCACATTTACTTGAGTAGAGTAGCCGCTGGTCCAGCTACCAATGCCGGTATGGGCCAGTATCAAAATGTGCAAAGTTGGATCGTTCGTAGTAACCAACACCACCAACGCGGAGTTTTAATCCAACATCGCGCAGATTTTTTGTATCTTTACCGGGTATGCGAATGTCAATCGCACGGCCCTTGATGTGGTAGCTGTTTGATGCAACACCTGAGTTACGAGTTGCCAGTTTTCTATTGGTTTCAGCTGATCGATAACCGGAGATAACACTCACTGTATTTTTATTATTCAGTTTGGTGTTAACCAAATAGAGTAATGAGAATAGTCGAGCATCCATGGTTTTTACCGCGCCAGTGCGGTGGTCTCTTAACAGATAACTTAGCTGTGCCAATGCGTCCAGATTGTATTGTCCTTCCTGCCAGAAAACCGTGTCGATAGTTTCGGTAGTGTGCAGGTTATACAACTTAAGTCTAAGTTCAGGATACGTAGTGAGTCCCGCTAGCGCCTGGCTAAACGGTACAAAGCTACTGGCAAGTGCGCCGAGCATAAGATTGCGGCGTTGTGCTCGGAAGCGAGGAAAAGTTCGCATGGATAAATCTGCAGTAATGCGGATTCCCCAGAATATCTGGAGTGCAACCAGCAAAGCGTGGCAGGCAACGCAAAGCATAAATTCGGATAAGAAATTCTTTACAATTGTGAAAGCTGTCGCGTCTGTGCAGCTATGGCGCAGTAAACTGCACGTCAGCGCCGCTTGTGGTAAACACTGGACTATTAAACAATGTAGTCTACAGTTAGAATCCGCGCCGCGTTCGAGATATCAGCGTCTCTTTAACGTGTGCGAACGCAAAGTCCGGCAACCGTTCGACATTTTTTTGCAATGTGTTCTTCTTCAGCGCTGTATAGTGAGCGAAAAAGAAAATTGGTTACCCATCTCCCCCACGATATCGTCGACGGGTGCGTATCTGGATGAGCGTGTCCATCGGAAAGGTTATGAATAAGAAGTGGTCATCAAAAAAAGTTAAAAGCATTCAGGAATGGCTGGCAGAGCGTTGGCCGCAGGTATTCGCACCAGGCCCTGATCGTAAGCCATTAACTTTGGATATACATAAGAAAATTCTCGAGCACCGCGCTGACAATGCGGAGCTGTCCGGCCGTGCGCTTGACGAGGCATTGAAGCGCCATATGTCCAGTCACGGATATCTATATGGAATGCTTAAGTATTCCCATCGGTATGACCTTGAAGGCAATAAAGTCGAACCGATCAATCCACGCCATCGAAAGTGGGCCGGGCAAGTATTGCGGGCCAAACAGAAAGAAGCTCAGCGTGCTCGTAAGGCCAAGAAACAAGCGTTGCGAAATAGCCGTAGCAAGCCATCAGCGGCAGCGACACGGCGACCCGTTGAACGTGAGCGTCTGGTTGGTGAATCACCAAAGCCTGCGGCGACATCACCTGTGATTAGATATAAGCAACGCCGCCGCCGCGTAGTGACGCCCGCTGAAGTCGAATTGGCCAGTTAGCGTGTTGGCTTAGTTTGTTGATATAGATCGCAAACGTGTTCCTGGATTGCGATGAAAACGCTGATAGCGAAATATTCATTGTAGAGGGGCGCAGTGCGGGTGATGCGATTCGTCCGGTTCGAAACCGACAGACACAGGCTGTTCTTGCAATGCAGGGTAAGATACCCAATCCTGCTCGTCGTTCAAACGCGAATAAAATAGCCAGAAATCCACAGATTCAAGTGTTGACGCAAGCGTTGCAAGCCAACAATCAAAGCTCGCGCTTCGCCCGAATATGTTTGTTATGCGATGCCGATATCGATGGGCTGCATGCCCGCGCGCTGCTGACGATGTATTTTGTTGTATACCTGCCCCACTTGTTACAGCAGGGTCGGGTATTTGTGGTGCATCCGCCTTTGTATAAAGTCTGCTCTACTCAATTTAAGCTGAAGAAATTTATCTGGAGTAAGTTGCAGTTGCAGCAGATTGAAAGCGATTTGGCATCACGCGGTTGTGTGGATATTCAGCGAGAGCACTTTAAAGGCATTGCCAGTCTGCAGGCGGAGGATCTTTTGAGCACCTGTATTAATGAACAAAGCCGCACCATCAGTCCGGTTACTCCGGATGATGGTGCGGCGGTACTCTCATCGTACAGCCGTAACTCGGTTAAAAGTTAGGATACTCGGACCAATATACACGCTCGATCAGGGAACGATCATCATGGGTGAGGAGTGTATTGCCTCCTGAGACAGTCACTATCTGTATGTCACCTGGAATGGGCTCGTTTGTTGTCTCATCTTTGGTTTGCAAAATCAGCGTTTGCGGTGGTGGCGGTAAGCCTGAGCCAGGGATCGGCTTGTTGCGATCAGCCTTGGAGAGTTTAGTTTCATCGCCGTCAAACTCCTCGGCAGGCGTGCCATCCCAAAGATTTACTGCCCAGAATACACCGCTGCCGATTTGTGGTGCGCATCCGGTAGTTGTTCCGTTAGGTATATAGCTTGCAAACATAACGACATTGTCGAATGTTACTGATGAACCGAGGATCTTTTCACCATTGCGTTCCATCTTAATATACCAGCCTTCAGCATTTGCGAGCCCTTGTCGCGCTGCTGAAATTTGGTCTGCAGTACCCTC
>CALLLY010000262.1 GCA_938008205.1 uncultured Granulosicoccaceae bacterium | reverse complement strand
CGTGATCGAGCAATAATTTTCCAACTTCAATGGCGCGTTCCGGCGAGTAGCAACTGTTTGCATCGATTAGCAAATCCACGGAATCCCCAAGCGCATTTCTGATCGTTGGAATTATTTCTTCGGTTCTGCCAGGCCACTCGTCCCGGTTACGTCCCACCTCGGATCCAGCACGAACTTTAAACGCATCAAACCCGCACTCGTCGCGAAGTTTTTTAAGCCTCGCCGCTTCATCTGCCGGCGTGATATCCCGCTTCATCGAAGATGCATAAGCTCGTAACCGACCACTGGAGCCACCCAGCAGAGCAGTCACCGGCAGGCCCTGTTCCTTACCTCGAAGATCCCAGACAGCCGTATCGAATCCGCCAACCGCCCGGCACAGGTAGGAACCGGGAAACTTGTGCTCCCTTTCGAAAACGCGATCCAGCAGGTCGTCGAGGTCGTCAATCTCCCGACCGAGCACCCAGGGCGCAACCTGCCGATGAAGGATGGTGGCAGTGATATCAGAATGGTACGTGGAGACCTGCCCCCAGCCCTGAGCATCGTTCTCCTGTGTTACCCGCACAAATCCCACAAATTCGTTACTAAAAGTCTCGATTCTTTTTATTTTCATCGGCCACTCGGATTTGTTCGGGCGTGTGCTGTTAGTTTACCGCACTCCTGCGCCGATGTGATGATGGTGTGCACCCGGGACAGACTGCGGGTGAGCGACACTAACCGCATTTTATCAACTCGCTGGCGCTGCAAGCTTCCTGGTAACCAATGAGTTTCCGGCTTTTGTAACGCCCAAACCAGGATGGCGAGGTTATCAATAACCGTTTAAGGAGGCGGATTGCTGTAAAGAATGCGAAAGAGCGTCACCCACCAATCGCGATGTTGTCCACCAGTGCCACCCGGGTTGCCTCCGCAATGGTTGAGACGCCGAGTTTTCGATAGATGTTCGAGATGTGCTTGGCAGCAGTACAGGCTGATATCTTCAGTGCGCGGCCGATTTCTTTACGGTTGTAACCGCTGGCAACCAGCAGCAACACTTCTTTCTCGCGCTCGGTCAGCTGCTCTGTGGACACCGAGCTTGATCGAGTCAGGCGCTTTTGCTCGATATGTGCGCCCAGATTATCAAGTTGATGTGGATCAAGTTCATCGAGCAATCCAAGAATTGCCTGAAAAGGTGAGGTACTGCCAACAGTAAACGGCTCTCTGTTGTCACGTGCCGGGGTACGACAACTCTCTGAGCTCATACAGCTTCCTCCTTGCGATCTATCCGTTAAACTACTGCATCGCTGTATGAATGACTATCAGCCAATGGTCATAGATACATCCTTTTGTCTATGACCTTTTATTATTCTGATGTCCCCCTGAATCAGTATACTCATCCGCTGGGAAATCCCATATTTATCAGGCCTTTCATGAATGTTCTCCTTGTAGATGATCACATCCTGTTTCGACGCGGTTTGCGCCACCTGCTGTCGGACCTGGACGAATCCATCCGCTTTCTCGAAGCCGATGGTGTAGCTGACTTACAAAAATTTGATCCGTCAACTGTGGATCTTGTACTACTGGACCTTGGACTCAAAGGCCCTTCAGGACTCGACGCTCTGCGACTGGCACGGGACAGGCTGCGCGATTGCAATCTGGTGGTTCTTTCAAGTGAAGAGGAGCCGAGACTGATTAAATCCTGCATCTCGGAGGGAGCATCAGGCTTTATACCCAAATCTTCGACACCTGAAATTCTGGTTCAGGCGCTCAAACTTGTGATAGCCGGAGGCATTTATCTACCGACCGACGTATTGAGGCCGGCTTCACTTGAAACACCCAGCAATCCGGTTTCTCCATCGCTTGACGAGCTGTCCATGACGCCAAGACAACAAGCCGCATTAATGCTCGCAGTGCAGGGAAAATCGAATAAACTGATCGCCAGAGAGCTGGACATATCCGAAGGAACGGTAAAACTGCACTTAACGGCAGCGTTCAAAGCACTGGATGTTAAAAACAGAACAGAAGCCGTATACGCAGCAGCTAACCTTGGAATATTGCCTCCTCAATCACGTGTCTAACGCAATTTTTTATTGGTACCTGAGTTTTAAAAAAGAGAATGGACGGTAAAGCGAGCACAGTTTTTAAAGTTGACGCTGAAGACGATAGTACCGAGCAAGCCCTGCTCGAACTGATTGCCGGAAATGTACAGCGCGTGCCACTGGCCATCGCGTTTTTAGCCATTGTTATAGCAAGCCTCTGTTACACGCCAGACAACCGTTGGTTCGTACTGTTGTGGGTGATTGTTGTCATCGCCATGCAGTACGTTCGTTACCTGGTGCTTCCTGCACTTGTTACTAACAAAGCTCTTTCCGGTAAAAAAAGACTTTTCCAGGCGACAACGTTGTCGTTCATCAACGGGACTATCTTTGCCAGTGCCATATTCTTTTTTTTCGATCTCGACGATGTTTCAAAATCAGTTTTTACCATCGTTTTTATGGGACTGGCGCAAGCATCAGTCACTACTGCGGTGGGTTACCGCCCTATTATCATCTCGTTTGTCGGCCCGTTTCTGATCGCCCTGATAGTTGCCTGGTTATTTACACCGTTTGAGATTTCACGCTGGATCCCTCCTGCACTGGCAGTGCTAATCTGTTTATACGGAGCCATATTGTTATCGATGGCAGGCGACATTTACGATAGTTTTCTGCGCGCGCACCAGATCCAGTTTCAACTGAGGGATGCGCTGCAATCTGAGAAAGAAGCAAACTCTGCAAAAACCCGCTTTCTTGCAGCAGCGAGTCATGATTTACGTCAACCATTACATACATTGTCGCTATATGGCGCTGCCTTAACTCAGCGTCCGCTGGACAATAAAAGCGCAGAAATTGCCAACAGTATGAATGAAGCGTTAACAGACCTTGCAAAGGAACTGGACTCACTACTGGATATGTCGAAGCTTGATGCAGGCATTGTAGAACTCGACAAGGAAAGCTTTAACAGTGCAGATTCTGTTCGACGCATTGTTAACTCTTATAGCGATACATGCAGACAAAAGGGCATCACTGTCGAATGTGATTTTCTGATACAACCGACAATCTATACTGACCGGGTTCTGTTTGAGCGAATTGTCCGTAACATCCTCGATAACGCGGTTAAGTACACCGAATCAGGGCACATTCACGTATCAATCACACCAGAGAGTAACAACCGGTTTAAGGTAAGTGTTGAAGACACAGGTGTTGGTATCAGTGCCGATGAACTTAAATGCGTGTTCCAGGAATTCTATCAAACCAATAATCCCGAACGCGACCGCAACAAAGGGCTTGGACTCGGTCTCGCGATTGTAAAGAGGCTTACACCCATGTTGTCGGGCAGAATAGAAATCGAGTCCGTAGAACATCAATTTACCCGCGTAACACTGACATTTCCCGCCTCAAAAGCCGCGAACCAGACCACCATAAAACCGCTGAAAGCAGATATACCGCTGTCAGACCGGCATGTTTTGATTATTGATGATGACACCGCGGTACGCGAAGCAACGCGCGCCCTGTTTGAGGGTATCGGCTGCACAGTAACCGAAGCTGCCGATACCGCAGGTGCGATCGCAAGCGTCGAGCAGTCGGTGCCTGACATCGCGCTGGTTGACCTGCGGCTGCCTGCGGGCGAATCCGGATTAAATACCGTTGATCGAATACGAGAGATTTCACAAAATTTGCCGGTAATTATCGTCACAGGGGAAACCTCCCCCAAAGTACTTAAAACACTGAAACTGTCCGGTCACCCATACCTGTCAAAACCTATCGACAAATCTGAGCTGATAGAAAAAATCAGCGATGTTCTCGGGTGCGAGCCAATTGCAACCACCTGAAAGAACACTGGCAGAAAAATATTTAACATAATTATCTATACGCGCATTAATTGCAGGTCTGCAGAGTTAATTTTTGCTCGAAGCGCACACAGCCCGGCGTTACACTCATCGCATGACTATTAAAGCCGTCTTGTTTGACCTTGACGAGACGATTCTCGATCGCTCACGTTCACTGGAACTGTTTCTTACCTGGGAAGCCTCTGAATTCCTGAACCTGCCATTTGCCGACTGCGAAAGGTACATCGAGCGTTTCCTGGAACTGGACAACAACGGTCTGGGAGATAAGACCGAAATCTACTCGGTGCTTTGGAAAGAATTCGGGTTGTATGAACAGACAGCCGCCGAACTGGCGGCTAACTACCGCAACTCGTTTTCCCGGTTTTGCTGCGAAAAACGCCACGTTGATCAGGCGGTCTCGGTATTAAAATCTAAAGACTATCGGTTGGGTGTTGTCACCAACGGTCCCTCGCCGTTTCAGGAAAACAATCTCGAAGCGCTCGGGTTAACACAATTTTTTGATACCGTGGTGGTATCCGATGCGCTCAATGTACGAAAACCTGACCCTGAGATTTTTAAGGTAGCTTGTTCCAATATTTCGGTGGATACAGAGCATTGTGTTTTTGTTGGTGACAACCCGGAAGCAGACATCCAGGGCGCAAATAATCTGGGCATGTATACAGTTTTCGTCCCTACCCGACGGCATCCAGCCTGTTCTTTTGCGAACAAAGTCTGTCGCGACATGCGCGACTTGCCAGCCGTGGTAATAGAAGCTGACGGCGCCGGGAATCACTAAGTTCCGCCGTGCAAACGCGACAATTTCTCTGCTGACTTCATTAATACACTGGCAATGCGCTTTTCATTCGAGTTTGTAAATCTGGCAGACGGCATTGCGACCGCAACCGCCCCAACGGCGTAACCATCGAACCCGACCACCGGGGCTGCCAGACCAATTACATCACTTTCAAACGTGCCTTCATTTTTCGCATAACCGTTCCTACGAGCCGCTGTGATCTGCTGTAACAAAGATTTCTTACGCACTTCTGTATCACTGGTATAACGTCCCAGCTTACGACTTAGAATCGCTTTGACCAACTCAGGAGATGATCTGGATAAAAAAGCGATACCGGACCCACTGGCATGAAACGGTAATGCTTCGGCCGGATCGATATAGACTCTGGTACCTCTGATACTGGTTTCTACAATCGCACTGTTTCGAAGTTCACCGCTAATGTATTGACTGGCATGAGCGGTTTCTCCGATATCTTCCACCAGCTCTGACAGTAGCGAGTAAATCTGCTGTGCAACCGGATGGGTTCTCTCTCGCAACATCGAAAGCCGCGTCAGCGTAGCGCCGAGATAATACGACTTGTCCCGGGCGTCCTGTTCCAGAATCCCTCGTGAGGTTAAACCCGCAACATACCGCTGCACGGTTGATTTGTCCCACCCGAGCAATCGCGCCATTTCCGACACACGCAAATTCGGCCTGCTCTCAGAAAACAGATCCAGTACCTGCAGCGCTTTGTCCACCGTGCTCAATAGATATTCAACTCCAAATTCGGGCAGTTACAAAAGCCGGATTTTACCCCTCTTGCCTGTGGGTATTGTAAAAGCCATTACCCCGGCCCGGTGCATCAGAAACCCGATGCGTGTGCGAGGCCAACTGAGGTATTCGACTCGCAGACGCTTCAGGCTTACCCGAAACACCATCACCGAAGCCTCGGAGCTACCGCAGCATACCCAACCCACATGCCGGATTAGATATTTACATTGACTCAATATACGAGTCACGAGATCATTATTCAAACCAACTCCGAAGATCGACCGCCACAACCTCACAGGAGCGAATACGCGAATGACAGATAAAACCATTCTAGTCGTCGGCACTTTTGATACTAAAGACGATGAGCTGTCCTATATGGCTGAGCGTATTCGCAGTCAGGGCGGGTCGGTCCTGACGATGGATGTCAGCGTGCTGGGTGAACCAACCAAGCCCTGCGATATCAGTAAGCACGATGTTGCTGCCAGTGCGGATAGCTCGATTCAGGAGGCTATCGATAGTGGTGATGAAAATACCGCCATGCAGATTATGGCCAGAGGCGCCTCGCGCAAGACTGCAGCTCTATACAATGATAAGCAGATCGACGGCGTAATCATTCTGGGTGGCACCATGGGTACCGATCTCGCACTCGATGTGTGTCAGGCGCTGCCACTCGGGGTACCGAAGTACGTAGTATCGACCGTGTCTTTTTCACCGCTGATTCCTGCGGAAAGATTATCCCCCGATATCCAGATGATCTTATGGGCTGGTGGCTTGTATGGTCTGAACTCGGTATGTAAATCATCGTTGAGCCAGGCAGCAGGTGCGGTACTGGGTGCGGCGCGTTCAGTAGAAATGCCCTCAACCAGGAAACCGGTTGTCGGTATGACGTCACTGGGTTCCAGCTGTCTAAGCTACATGAAACTGATCAAGCCTGAACTTGAGTCTCGCGGGTACGAAGTCGCCATCTTTCATGCAACCGGCATGGGCGGCATGGCTTATGAAAAGATTGCCAGCCAGGGTGGCTTTGTGTGCGTAATGGACTTTGCATTACCTGAACTCGGCAATCTATTAGCGGGCTCAGTGGTAAATGCAGGTAAAGACCGGATGTACAACGCTGGCAAAGCCGGTATTCCGCAGTTAGTAGCGCCAGGTTGTCTGGACCTGATAGATTTTGCCGGATGGCAGGATATTCCCGAACAATACAGTGATCGCCCCTTTCATGCCCACAACCGCTTAATCAAATCGTCGGCGCTGAATAATGATGAACGCCGTGAAACCGCACGCGAAATTGGCAAGCGCCTGGCTGACTCGAAAGCGCCCGTGCATGTACTACTGCCAACTGAAGGAATAGAAGAGTGGGACAAGCCAGGTGAGCCGGCACACGATCCGGAAGGCCTGGCTGCGTTTAATGATGAGATGCGCAAGGCAATCAACCCCCCGGTGGTGCTGACTGAAATCAAGGCACACATAAACGATCAGGCATTTGCCGATAGTGCATTGGAAATTTTCGATGCCTGGGTAGCCGATGGTACCGTTGCAAAAGCATGACTGAAGACCGCTACAGCATCCTGTTTGAACCGGTGCAAATCGGACCGGTCACGGCACCTAACCGTTTCTATGCTGTTCCGCACGCCACCGGACACGGCTGGAACCAGCCACATGGTGCAATTGCGTTACGCGCTATGAAGGCGGAAGGTGGCTGGGGCACGGTAGCAGTACAGATTACCGAAATTGCTGCAGACACCGACATGGCAAATCACCCGATGGAACGAATCTGGGACGACTCCGATATCCCCAGACATACAGCGCAGGTAGATGCGATCAAGCAGTTTGGCAGCCTCGCGGCAATTGAACTTGGACACGGTGGTATGCGTTGCAGAAACATCACCACTGGTTTACCCGTCATAGGCCCCAGCGCGCTACCGGTATTGCGTCCGGAAGTACCACTGCAGGCGCGTGCAATGAGTCTTGCAGATATAAAAAAATTCAGAGCATCACATAAGGCTGCGGCCACAAGAGCGAAACAGGCCGGTTATGACATCCTCTATGTGTATGCTGCTCACGATATCTCTTTACTAAGCAACTTTCTGTCTTTGCGTACCAATCAACGCACCGACGAATACGGCGGGTCGTTTAGCAACAGGCTGAGACTGTTACGAGAGGTAATCGAAGATACTATTGAAGTCGCCGCCGGTGACTGCGCAGTTGCATTGAGATTCAGTGTGGCGGAGCCGGGTGCGAAAAAAGGACTAAAGCACGACGCTGAAGGCCGTGATGTGGTTGAAGCACTGGCCGAGTTACCGGATCTATGGGATGTCAATATATCAGGATGGTCTCAGGACAGTGCCACCGCAAGATTTACCGATGAAGGTTATCAGCTGCCCTACACCGACTTTGTGAAATCCGTAACCAGTAAACCGGTTGTCGGTGTCGGCAGATTTACCTCCCCGGACACTATGGTATCGTTAATCAGAAATAACCGGCTTGATCTTATCGGTGCCGCACGACCTTCTATTGCCGAACCATTTCTACCAGCCAAAATCAAACAGGGTCGAACTGATGAGATTCGCGAATGTATCGGCTGCAATATATGTGTGAGTATGGACAGCTACGGCCTGCCGGTGCGTTGTACCCAAAACCCGACTGTCTCGGAAGAATGGCGCAGTCAATGGCATCCCGAAGCGCCGGTTATCTCGTCAGCCAGGCAATCACATCTTATCGTCGGTGCCGGACCGGCGGGGCTTGAATGTGCTTTACAACTGATGCGTGCCGGACATAACGTTACCATTGCAGACAAACAATCGTACGCGGGCGGCCGGGTAACCCTGGAAGCTAACCTTCCGGGACTTAACAGCTGGGCCAGAGTCAGGGACTACCGTTTGAATCAACTGCAACATTCCGCCAATGTGCAGATTTATCTCGAGAGTGAGATGACCGCTGAGAATGTTAAGGAATTCGATGCAGATAACGTTATTATCGCAACAGGCGCAACATGGCGCAGAGATGGTGTTGGTTGCTCTAACTTTGACCCGCTAATTTTCGACAGCGTTACCGTTTATACGGCGGATGATGTCATGCAGGGTAAGCTCAAAAATAGTAGTGCTAAGGAAATAGTCGTCTACGATGATGATCACTTCTATATGGGCAGTGTGATTGCGGAATGTCTGGCGGGCGATGGATTCTCAGTCAGTTACATAACCCCACTGCCAACTGTCTCGACCTGGACAGACAACACCCTGGACCAGCCTCGCATTGTGAGTCGATTGCACGATATGGGCGTGGGTATGTATCCCAACACTCTGCTCAACAGTGACGGGTCCTTTACCAGCACCATAAACGGAGAAGTTATCAGCCTGGCTACGGATGCAATTGTGATGGTTGGTGCGCGCACCGCAAACGATTCACTCTACACACAGCTGAACACTCAAGATGAGACTAACAATGTGCATCTCATTGGTGACAGTCTGGTGCCTGGGATTATACAAGCAGCGGTGTACTCAGGGCATAAAGCAGCACGCGAAATTCTGCAGCCTGAAAACACCGTCAAACATCGCGAACAAGTCGCCTTGCAAACTTACTAAATCAACCGTTAAAGCGAGCACCAGTGAATATTCCACTCAAAGACTCTAATTTTCTAAAAGAAAATAATGCGAAGCATCTGTTCCATCCCATGGCGCATCCGGCAGACAGTCTTGCTAACCCACCAAAAATAATCACCGGGGGCAACGGTGTTCGCATCACCGACATTGATGGCAATCAGACTATCGATGCGGTCGGTGGTCTGTGGAATGTTAATCTCGGTTACTCGTGTGAGCCGGTAAAAGAAGCAATAGCAAAACAACTCGATGCCCTGCCCTACTACTCCACTTTCCGTGGCACCACTAATGATGCCGTCATTAATCTCTCTTATGAACTGGCAGATTTTTTCGCTGCAGACGGACTGGTTAGAGCATTTTTCACGTCAGGAGGATCGGATAGTGTTGAAACTGCTCTGCGACTGGCACGACAATATCACAAGATTCGTGGAGAGCATGGTCGTACAAAGTTTATCAGCTTAAAGAAGGGATACCACGGCACCCATATGGGCGGTGCATCAGTCAATGGCAATGCCAACTTCCGCTCAGCCTATGAACCACTGTTACCGGGTTGCTACCACATACCTGCACCCTATACTTACCGCAATCCGTTTAACGAAACAGATCCGCAAAAACTGGCCATGCTATGTGCCGCAGCGTTTGAAGATGAAATCGTATTTCAGGGCGCACAGACAATTGCCGCGTTTATTATGGAGCCCATACTCGGCGCTGGCGGTGTGATTCCGCCTCATGCATGTTTTCTTCCTGAAATTAAAAGAATCTGCGAAAAGCACGGAATCCTGCTTATCACCGATGAAGTGATCACCGCTTACGGACGAACCGGTGCGTGGAGTGGCGCTCGATTGTGGGGAGTTAAGCCCGATATGATGTGCACTGCCAAAGCAATTACCAATGGATACTTTCCCTTTGGCGCAGTCATGTTATCTCAACAGATTGCAGACACTTTCGAAGAAGATACCACTGGTGCCGCAGCAATCGGCCATGGCTATACCTACTCAGGTCATCCAGTTGGTGCCGCAGCAGCCATTGCCTGCCTTGCAGAAACCAAAAGACTCGATGTCGTTACCAATGCAGCGGCCAGAGGAACACAACTTTATGACGGCTTGCGCAAGCTCATGGACAAACACGAGCTTATTGGTGACGTACGTGGCGGACACGGCCTGATGACCGCGCTTGAACTGGTCTCTGATCGGAACAGCAAAGCACCAGTGGAAAAATCAGTGCCAGTACAATTACAGGAGGCAATCTACAACAATGGCGTTATGGTCAGAGTATCCGGCCCCAATATGATCTTATCCCCGCCTTTGATACTCACTAACACAGACGCGGATCAGATTATCGATGCGCTGGACCGGGGATTTGCTTCAGTGAGTTAGTGTACTGCAACAAACAGTCTGTACAGATGCACTCTACTGAACAGATACTGCTATTGAGTGGCTGCGCTCTTCCTCGGGTAGTCCGGTCCTTCAGCATCATTTGCAGATTCGCTGTCGCTTTGCGGGTGGGTATCTACCATCTCCTGAAGCGACTCATCACCGCTATCGTCATCACTGGCGCGGTTATCGAGCACCGGTAGTGGATCCATCATGCGCCAAGCCGGTAACGACGTCAGAACACTGCTGAGCAGCACACCACCGCGCAATAACCATACGATATAACCTAAGGATAACCCGGTGGACACAGTGGTAATACCGGATGTCACCTTGAGTGCAAATTGTTTGTCACCGGCCATCCCCTGTTTGGTCTCATCGAGTGTTCGCGCGAGCTGCGATTCATTCTGATCCCATGACAAATTATTCAGTTGGAACAACTCTTCCAGCAGCGGGATCTGCACCACTGGTATCACACCGAGTTTATCCAGCGTTGCTATCTCCCGTGAGTGCTTGTGCATAACCAGTTTCGGCTCCGAATAAGTATCTGACATTCGCGATTCAGAGATAGCCAACAATTCAAACTCAGCCGGTTCAACAGGCTCAGGTACCGGTTGTTCTCTGGTTCTGACCTCGGACTGATTACCAAAACTACTGTAAGAGGCAGCGTTATTATCACTGGAAGTGACCGTTACCGTGGGTTTAACAAACTGCTGCTCAACACCAGAAACCTCTGCGCGTGCCGCTGCCAATTCTGGTTCAACCATCTCGGCTTGCACATCGATGACTATATCGGTGGAGACCTGCGCTCCGGCCTCGTCACTCGCCTGCAGCCGCACAACAAAAACACCTGGACTGTCGGGGATGCCGGTTAGGGTAAACGCCTGCGGATTAAACTCGAGCCAGGAGGGCAACTCCTGACCATCTGCCGAGATCATCTGAATGGTAAGAGAGTCACCAATGTCCGGATCAACGAACAAGTCCGCTGGTAAGGATATCTCTTTTAGCTGATTAACAACGCCGGAGATTAGTGGAATTTCACCGGCAACAGGTGCATCGTTCACCGGAATGACAGTGACGTTGACAACCGCGTTTGAAGCAGCAAGTCCATCAGAAACTTCATAGGAGAAAAAGTCACTGGCAGTTTCGCTGCCATCATGTCGATAGACAAAAGTGCCGTCATCCTCCAATTGTACGGCACCGTTGGCCGGCGCCGTAAGCAACGACGCAGTGAGTTGATCGGTGACATCAGCGTCTGAATCGTTGTCGAGCACGTTACCTGATACCGAGGCATTTTCGCCAACCTCGTAGGAGTCATCAGCCGGGACTGGTGAATCGTTGACCGCTATAACACGGAATGCAAGTGTCGCCGGCGAACTGGTGTTCAGCCCTCCACGCTCAGTACCACCCTCATCTGTCACAAGGTATCTGATCTGCGCGTATTGTTGAGCATACTCGTGCTCAGCTGGAATGAATTGCAATTCACCAGACTGGATAAAATCAATTGGAATAACTTCACCCACAGCGACAATTCCTCCACTGAGCAGCAACTCACCCTGTGCAGGCAGCTCGAGAACGGTAATCGATTGAATACCATGAGTATCGGGCTCATCCGAGGTATCACTGTATCCGAAATCATCCGGTGACAGAACATAACTCGAGTCTTCTGCAAGTGATACCGTTGCATCGTTAATATCAGGCGCATCGTTAACCGATAAAACATGAATTGATAACACATTGGCCACATTAGCTGTGACAGTACCGGATCCGCTGTCTACTACGTAAAAAGCAAATTGTGCATAGGATGAGCCATACTGATTACTGTCGGGTAAATACTGCAGTCGCCCATCGTCCAGATCTGCAGCAGATATATATGCATTAATGCTAACCGGCGCATTACCCAGGAATAGGTTACCTTGCTGCGGCAGCGTCGCGACCCTGATTCCAGCAAGAGTATCCCCTTCAATATCGTTATACCCGAAGTCAATTGCACGAAGAATGAGCGGCGTATCTTCCAGCGCTTCAACCGCACTATCCAATCCCGTGGGTATATCATTGACCGGAACAACATCAAAACTGACTGTTGATGCTGTGGCAGAAGTATCACTGCCTGAGCGGGTTGTGCCACCGTCATCACGCACCAGGAACTGAAAACTGTCCTGAGCGATACCAAAAGCATTATCTTCAGGGTGGAAAACCAGCTTGCGATTATTGATGTCTTCTACAGGGATCACAGTTCCGGATTCAACTACATGGCCCATCAGCTTTAAAAGACCGGTGTCAGGTAGCTTCGTAATGATGACCTCCATCAACTGATGGTCCTCAATATCGATAACCCGGAACTGATCTGCCCGCAGTACATACGGGGTGTCTTCAATTATGCTCACTGTCGACGAGGTTCCCGAAGGTGCATCATTAACCTCAGTAACAGATAAGGTCAGCAACCCGGATTCGACAGCAGTATCAATTCCACCATGTGCAGTTCCCCCGTTGTCACGCACTCTAAATTCGAGAGTTGCGGAACCATTATAGTTCTCGGGTGGATGATAGGTCAGTTGGTTTGCGGCAATATCGGTGGCAGAAATTTCGGCACCTGCGTTGACACGTAGCCCCTGCAACTGAAGCTCTCCCACCGCAGGTAAAGTGTCAATGATCACTGACTTCAGCGTGTGTCCTTCCGGATCGCTAAAACCGAAATTTTTCAATGCAAGCGCTATCGGTGTATCTTCCTGCAGCTCAATTTCCGAGCCACTATTGACGACCGGAGCATCGTTGACACCCAGGTTGGTGATCACCATGGTGTTGGCACCGATATCCACATCCAGCCCGCTATGGTCCGTTCCACCATCATCTTTCACAGAAAAGCCAAACTGTGTATCTTTATCTCCTTCTGTTTGCACCGGTGGTACATAGACAAACCTGCCAATGTCTATATCAAATCGATTAACCGTGGTGCTAACCGAGACATCACCACCGTTAACGATAAGCCGCCCTTTATCGGGTAACGACCTGATGATTATTGCCGAAATTTCATTATTGTCTTTTGAATCTGTAAAACCAAAGTCAGCTACCTTGAATCGGTAGATCGAGCCTTCAGCGACCGACAAGTGAGTATCCAAGCCCGTTGGTGGATCATTAACGCTGAACACTTCGATGGTACGGGAAACTGCATTACTGTCTTCAACGTCATCGCTCACGAAAAACGTCACTGAACGGTCTGTGGTATCGGGTTTATCACTGGCATTCTTGTACTGTACGCTCGCCAGCGCCTGTTCATACTGAGCAACTGTGGCACTGCCGGACAGATCCAGTTCCCCGTTGACCGCATCAAAGACTCCAATTATTCCGTGAATTGGTGTGTATTTCAGCAGATCTTCTCCTTCGATATAACCACCGGTAAAACGTATAGTCGCCGACTCCAGACTGGTATCATCAATATCAGAAATGCCAATGTCGTTAGTGATCGATAACCATCCTTGATTTTCATAGAATGCTACAGCCGCGTCCTCGATGTTTTCTAACACTGGCGAATCGTTAACCGGACTTACATTGACATCTCTGTGCACGATATTGCTGTCTGTATGACCGTCACTAACCTGAAAGACTATCTCTCGTTTAACAGTAGACGGGTTGTCGCTGGTATTTTTATACTCAACAGAACGAAGCGCTTCCTGGTAGTCGTTAACCGACGCGGACCCGGTCAAATGAAGCGCCCCTGTCGCAGAATCAAAGTGCCCGTTAATATCAGCACTATTTGTATAATACAGAGTATCCTCAAGCGCGTTATATCCACTTCCGATTTTTACCACAGCAGACTGCAGTTCGGTATTATCCACATCTTCGATAATGATCGAGTTACTAATTTGTACCGGATCGGCGTTCTCGACATAAAGTCCAGAAGTTACTTCTATTGAAGACAACACCGCAGCATCATTGACCGGAACAAATACCAGATTACGTTCCCGCGTTAAACTATCCTGCTCACCATCGTTCACTACAATCGATATCGAAATTTCACCTGAGCCCGGATTTTCGCTGGTACTATCAAATTGGACACTGCGGATTGCTGCCTGATAGTCGGAGACTGCAGCGGTGCCAGCCAGAGTCAACACTCCGGCTGTGCGGTCGAATGACCCGCTAATCCCGTTTTGATTATAAAAATGAAGACGGCTGGAAGCATCTGAGCCCGAGATCGAAATGGTCGCTGACTCAAGCCATTGACTGTCTATATCATATAGATCAATATCATCGGCGATAGTCACAGGCGCACTGTTTTCAACGTAAAACAGTTTACCTGACGCCAGTGACGGTATCTCCGGGGCGTCATTGGTTGCCTCTATTGCAACTTCCCTGATTACCGCTGTGCTTGCAGATGACGCGTCATTAATGGATATCAGTAGCTTTCTATTGGCGGTATCTGGATGTTCGCTGGTATTTTGATAAGTGACGGAGCGAATTGCGAGCTCATAGTCGGCAACACCGGCTGTACCGGTAAGCCACATCACACCCGTTGCCTGATCAAAAGTGCCTGAAATATCAGCAGTGTCTGTGAATTCCAAAACGTCTTCAGACATTTGGTAGTTGGACACTATCGAGACAGAGGCGCTTGTAATAGTGGTACTGTCAACGTCCGCTATCTTTAGAGAATCACTTATACTTACGGGAGCCTGATTCTCTGTGTATTTCAGCGCCTGTGTTTCAAGCCCGATCAATACCGGGGCATCGTTAACCGCATTAATAGTTAAGTTTCGTGCCACCGGTGGGCTGTCAAGCAAACCATCACTTACTGTAAAAGTGACGGTACGCAAATCGGTAGTAGGGTTATCACTGGTATTGTTATATAACACGCTTCGTAGCGCTGAAGTGTAATCAGCAATGCTGGCAGCTCCAGTCAACGTGAGCGTACCCGTTTGTGAATCAAAATCGCCTGAAATATCGGCTGTGTCGTTGAAATAAAGTAAATCCTCACCCGCCATGTAATTACCGGATAAAGAGATTTTCGCAGACTGAATCAAGGTACTATCAACATCTTCGATGGTCAGCTGATCAGACAATATAGCCGGTATATTCTCTATATATTCGACGTTAGCCGGCTCTATCCCGGTAAGAACCGGCCGATCATTCACATTAGCGATATTCACCACGATCTTTTCGGCCAACGCCGAAATATCAGACCCACCGTTAATCTCACCTCCCGCATCGCGTACGCGTACGCTGAATTGATCGAGGCCGATTCCCTGTGCATTCAGGTTTGGCAGATAGACCAAAGACGCGGCGTCAAGTTGATCAGTCGTTATTTCCTTAGGAGCAGTCAGGACAGCATTGTCCAGTTTAAGAACGCCGTAGGTCGGCAAGTCAGTAACCTGCACAGCCGCCAGCGCGTGATTTTCAGAATCAGTAAATGCGAAAAAAGAGGCATATAGTACCAGCGGTGTCTCTTCAGTTGCTGAAATCTCCAGATTGGTATCGACAACCGGAGGCTGATTAATTCCTCTGTTAGTAATCGTAAAAGAATGGGTGCCCGGCTCTCGTGCGATACCACCATCGTCATCGCCACCATCATCTTCAACGGAAAACAGGAACGAAGTGTCCCGGTTTCCTTCGGTGGACAATGGCGGCTCGTACACAAAAAGACCGGCATCGATATCAACGATACTGACAGCACGGGGGGAGTTTATTTCCGCGATGCCCAGTTTTAACGTGCCGACGGTGGGCAGACTCACGATGTGAATCTGTAACAACTCATCCATGTCAGCCGGGTCGCTGAACCCGAACTCGGTTCGATCAAACGTATAATCCGTTCCTTCGAATACGTCTGTTTGAGAGTCAGCGCCGGTCGGAGCATCGTTTACCGGTGTGATGATTAGATTAGCACGATAACTCATTACCGACTTATCCTGGCCACCGTCATCAACGCCGCCCAGATCTCTGAGCTTAAATTCAAAATGGCTGTCGATCGCATTGTCAACTGCCGGAACATACTTAAATCCGGCATTTATCTCGGAAAACAGAACGGTGTCATCAACCTGTAATGCTATTCCATCAAGTGTCAGCGCACCATTATCCGGGATTGCCGTTATGATTACTTCATAAGGCAAATCACCCGCCGGTTTTGAGGCGCTGATATCAACTGAATCGTCAAAGTGAAAATCACTCACAGCAAAAGATAACGTGTCATCCTCTAACAGCGTCTTTGTAAATGAGCTTCCGATTGGCGGGTCATTCACACCCCGGATGTCGACATTAATCGTGTTGGTAGCTAGTGCATGGCTATTAGTTCCACCATCACTCACCCGAAACTCCAGCGTAGCAGTAACCTCGGAGCGGTCGGGCTCGGGTATGAATTTTAGAGTTCCGCTATCAACCGCGGTGATCGGCACTGTAGCAGGTAGCACAAGGTCTGCGCTATCCAGTTCAATATGACCTCGCGTAACATCGGTGATGGTGACGTCAGTAAAGCTATCGCCATCGACATCAGAAAAACCAAAGTAACCACGGTCAAGCAGCAATGATTGATCTTCATTGACATCCAGCAAAGTGTCAGCACCGATCGGTGGGTCACTGACCGGACTGAGATTGATAACGACAGTTTCGGTAACGTTTGAAACAGCGCCCTCGTTGTCAATTAACTGAAGCTGGAACGCCTCGACTTGGCCATTTATATTCGGTGACGGATACCAGATAACCTTTTCATCCAGGCCGATAACATTACCGGAAACAGGATTACCACTATTGTCTACCAGTGCAATAGAGCCATTGACAGCAGCGCTCACTGCAACCCCCACTACGTCACCATCTATATCCATTGCATAACTGGCGAGCGCCGCAAAGTCGATTTCGACTTTGGAATCTTCCAATCCGGGTACAAACGGGATCGGCAAACTACCAAGCTCCGGCGCATCATTGACCGGGGTGATTGATACGACACTCAGGCCACTATCAGATAAAACCCCACCTGATCCCTGCCCGCCAGTGTTCTCATCACTGAATATCCATTGCAAAGTGACATCTGATACCGGATCGTCACTGGTATTTTCGTATTTTAGCGACCTGAGTAAATTGTTAACCTCATTGAGCGTTGCTCCTGCACCGAACTCGAGCTTTAACTTACCAACGTTTTCGTGCACCGTGTAAAAAGGAGACGTAACAGCGAAAAGGTCAGAGGAAAACAGATCCTGAGGCTGTCCCGAAGCACTCATCGCAACAGAGTCGTAACGCTCAATGGTGAGAATGGCCCCTTCGAATGAGGTCGCTTCCAGTTCATCATCCTGCACACTGGCCACTGCGTTTAATACAACCGCCGGATCGCCTTCTGTGAAGTGCACGATCGGGTTTACCCCCAGATCAAGCTTTGGCGGTTCGTTGACAGCATTAATGGTGAGAGAAATAACTTCAGAGACAGCGGCACCTGAGACTGCAGTGCTGGTGACTCTAATACTGAGGTCATAATGGGATACAGACTCAGATAGCAGACTGTTGTCCGCTACTTTAATTTGCCCACTGAACGGGTCAATTGCAAATGCCGATGGCTGACCTGTAGGGACAATTTCAAAACGATACCCGGCAGAGTCCGGAACCGGATCTTTAGGAACCACGTACCCTACGACTACACCATTCAGTGCGTTGTCGGCAACCATCAGCTCATCAGTCACTGTCGATGGAGTAAACCCGGTGCCTGTCACATGCCCGACCTGCAAGGACGGCTGCAACCGGTCTATACCGGCATTGGGTGTATCATCGACAATAGTGCTTACACTTGCGTCTCCGTCAGGATCATTCATCTGCCAGTTAACAGATAAACCAGGCACTGCAACCGGGCTATTGTTAAAGCGCGCATGTCTTGAGTCATTGATCTGATCGACGGTTCGCGCCTCATCCCAAATACGCACATCATGCATGGTTCCGGAAAATTGGGCTCCGGGTTGAAACCGATAGTTTTCAAATCCGCCAGTTGCTGAAAAATCACTCCCAGGCAACAACTGTTGACCAACTACCCAAGGGAACCCACCAATTGCTTTTACTCCACTGAACGAGATGCCATTGTCAACGTCACCCTGTAACACACCATCGTAATACAACTTGATTCGTCCGGCAGATTCCAGATCCAGTGTCAACGCAACACTGTGTAGCCCGCCATCAAACACACCTGGAATCGTTGCGGAAATTATCGAGCCGCCGGCAGGGTTAAGTGACTTGATGTCCCACTCCAGAACACCATCGTCTGTTCCCGGTATCGGTTGAATCACCAGATGTTCAAAATGCCCGGTATTACTCGCGGCAGAATAAAGCGTCGATTCACCACCTGCGGTGTTGGCAGACAGTTCCGAGAATAAAAATTCCCACGTCACTTCAGCGTTACCATCAACAAACCTGTAGCCACTGGTATCACCCAGAAAAGCATTATTGCCATCATCCCTATTCAGACTGATGCCGGATTGCAACACCGAAGGTACATCCTCAAGGATCCGCACACTGATTGAATCTGCGATACTCGCACTACTTCCAACCACAGTGAATTCTATGGTTTCCACCGATGCTGCAGCTAAATTGCTGGATACGGTAACTGCGCCAAGGTTAAGGTCAGCCTGTGTAAAAGACTGCCCGACACCGATTTCAGCACCACCATTCTTTACTATTACTCCCGCAGTCACTCCAGTGAGCTGATAGAACAGCGTACTATCGGGGGTATCCAGATCAATGTAGGTTAAATTGAATTGATCTAACAATTGATTTTCCGCACCGACCTCAATCGTTATATCTTCGTTGATCACTTTAGAGGGTTGCGGGTCAGTAGTGGTGATATCAATATGACTAAACCCGACACCGGTTTGCGCACTAGCTGGCAACAGACTGCCGTTGTCAGTGATTCCTGCATCGTTGAATGTCCATTCATGGACAACAGAATCATGCGGCCAACTCGTCTCTACCGGTGGCCAGGCGCTGCTGTTCTGATAATTTATAGACTGAATCAACGAATCAATTCTGGAACGGTTAGCTAACCCGTTAAATACAATCTCCAGCAACCCCCCACTGTTTTTAGCCACAGTACCAAAATCCACAGTACCATCACTGACGTTTGCACCCTCTGTCAGATTAAACGAAACGGATGAATACACATCGGTGTCGTTAGTTTCAAACTGTGGGGACGGTGCGTAATCGACTGCATCAGTACGGGTCAGTGTAAGCGAGGTATTGTTGTAGTTACCACTGGCAAGCAGCTCAATATCGGAAATACTGATATCAGGATCTATAATTACCGGCGTGCCGGTGATGTTATAGACTTCCGTACCACCAGCGCCACTAAATACCGGCGAATCATTTACAGGCAGAACACTGATCTGACTTGTCTTAAAGCTGTTCGTGGATGTCGGCCCCATAGTAGCCGCAACCGACAATACGTCTGCGCCATTGTAGTTTGCATTAGGTACATACTTAAGCGATCTCAATGCATTGTTTATAATGTCAGAAGCACCCTCAAGAACAAGTGTGCCTGTGCCATTTCCCTGCACTGACAATGCAGTTACACTGTTCATGGAAAGTATGCCTTCTCCAACAGAGATTTCCACCTCAACCGCGTCGGCCGGATCCTGATCATGGCTCAGAGCCAATGCACCGTTATAAACGAACTCTGTATCCTCGAGGAGCTCCACTGTGTTGGCAGGCGTGGCAATCTCTATGTCAGGACGATCTTCTACGTTAACTGATAGTGTTTGTGTCGTTACCTCCTCAGTACCGAAAATACCGGCACCATTGAACCCGTCACTGAAAGTCCATCTAAGCACCGAACTGTTCGGAGGGCTTTCATCATTGAGGTGGTAACTGATCGATTGCAACGTCTGGTTAACCAGAGCCTGAGTCGCCGCGCTGTTGAACTGCAACTCAAGTAACCCATCGCTGTTGTGATTCACCATGCCTAATTCTGTGGCCGTGGTACCACCGACAAGATAACCAAACGGTTGTCCCTCGACCAGAGGATTAAGATCGCCACTGGCTGAGAAGATATCCAGATCATTCGCCCCGCCATTGCGATGTAAGGTAAAAACTGCCCCGTCATAGTTATCCGCTGCAGACAGCTCGGGATCATAGACCGTGACGTTTTTGTCCAATACTATGGGAGGATCATTTTCAACATATACAGGTGAATTATTGAGATTACGAAACGTCGGCTGCTGATTAACATCCCTCAATTCCATGCTGACGGCGGCAGTACTGTAATCGATCGAATTGTCATTCATCGAAGGACTGATTACTTCATCATAAATTCGGAGATTGCGAATCTTGTGATTCTCGAGATAGTCTGTATATACCAGAGTGTCCGGGTCAAAGTATCTGCCAATATTGATTGGACCACTCAGGTCAATCGAGTCACCACCGCGCTGGTTTTGCAGAAATATATTTTGATTTACTGTATTCAGGTATAACTCAAAACCGGCGCCACCAGCCTCGTGGGTAATCATTAATTTGTTCCAGCCTGAATTATCGAACAGGTTGACTGATTGAAACCAGTAATACGGGTCTATAACACTGCCAGTCTCAGATGAGTCCAGCATATAAACCGTCAGGTAGTCACCTAAGATATTTGATTCTATTGAAACGTTTATCGTGTTCTGGCTGCGCGAAGCACCGTGCTGAAACAGATTCTCCGATTTGGTCAGGGCACCCACATCAAATTCGAGTGATATCGTGAAATCCTGTCCGTAGTCAATGTCCGGTATTTCCAGATAGTCGTTACCATCCCAGTCGTATACACCGGTTGAAGGGTTGAAGTCCGGCTGAAACTGAGCGGCTGTCGCGTTGGGCTCACTGCGTCCCGTACTATCAACCGGATCGGGTTGATTAAACTCATAATGGTTAAGTATGGGCTCTTCACTATCGGTGACAATATATTCAAACTCATCAGCGCCGGTATAGTTCGCCGCTGGTTTATACTGAAATTGCCCGGCTGCATCCTCTGTAACCACGCCATGCAAGGGATCGCTGGTACTTAGCAGCCTTATACCCGGGGCTGATGTCTGATCATTATCTAACAGGTTGGTATTCGCTGCGGAAGGGTTGTTCAAATCAATCGGGGTGTTAATCAACACCTCGCCAAAGTCATCCTCAACAGCCAGCAAATCAAGCGCGAGTTGGTTCTGCCACAGTGCCTGTAGATCTTCAGAGAAAACTGAAGCCGACTTGATCGGACCGGTTGTGTACTCCAGGTCCCAGTCACCAGCAAGAGATGAGTGTCCGGTAGTGTCATTGCTCGCTGCTATAGCCGCACCGGTTTCATCCGCCAATAAGTCAAGAAGTGCCAACCCTTCTTCCGAGGCTGCCAGGTTGCAGCCGTACAGCAGGATCTCAGGTTGCCCGAACAACAAATCCTGCCAGTGGGCAAATTCGTCCGCAAACTTTGTCGCAGTCTCACTGGACAGCCAGTCGGTTCCGAAGGCGATACCCGATTCGGTACCGTGCGATACGATATGAACTGTCGAGATATTCTGATGCAGCGAGAGCTTCTGGCTAATCGCATCAATGCCGCTGTCGTTTTCATTTAGCACTACGACTACCAATGAGCGCCCAGCGTCCGATTGCGCCTGCAAATCTGCCAGCAACTGGCTGCGTTCTTCGACACCAGGGTCTATCACTACCAGTTCGTAGGCGCCACCGTCAACGGATCCTGACAAGAGTACAGAATCGGGGGTCAGGTCAGACTCTGCAGCATCGGTTAATTCCGGATTCAGGCCTGCGAGTCCCAGAACATCCACTGAAAAAAGAATCCGTTGCTCCAGTGACTCAACAACAGCAGCTGGTCTGGCGTCGCCTTTTGGTTGGAGCTCTTTGGTGATTGATTTTTTAACAATCGGCATAACACAGCCAGACGCAACAGCGCTCGAGGATCCACACGGGGTAGTGATGCGGCGGTCCCTTCCGCATTCACTGCAGAAATCGGCTGGAGATTATTGATCTTTAAAGAGTTAACTACTTTTGAGGAATGGTCATCGATGCCATCCGCGAAAGCACGCAAGGATTCTGCGCGGTAGAAGTCTGCGTAGCGAGAGCGAGCCATGTCGACGACGTTTTTGCGATCATTCGAGGCGCACAGTCGTTCATACGCAACGAGAATGATCGACAAAAAAGCACAGGCAGGGGCTCGTTCCCAGTAGCATAGGTTCTGCCGCGCAGACTCCTGCCGCCGATGGCGATTGACAACCGTAGATGGCTCCGTTAGCGTGGTTTCGCGAAGAGTGGTGTTGTTCGAACCTTATTTGGAGGAAATATGTTTAGAAAACTTCTGCTGACGCTCGCTGTTGGTGTGGCACTGGGTGCCGGTTCTTTGGTGCAGGCAAAAGAGTTACGCTCGGCAGGTGCCGCTCCTGAGCCATCCCCGTGGGGGCAGGTGACGAATGCGTTTACTGCGAAAGTCGCCGAATTATCTGGTGGTGCACTGACGGTCAATCATTTTCACGGTAGTCAACTCGGAGATGAGCAGACCACCGTCAAGCAGGTTGCTCGTGGCAGAATAGACATCGGTCTGTTTTCAAACACCGCCACGTCATTGCTGGTGCCCGAATTTGGCTTGCTGGCGTCTCCCTATACCTTCTCTGGCGTTGAACAGGCAGACTGCGTTGCCGATACCCATTTGCTGCCAACCTTCGGTGATGCAATGGACGCGGCGGGTGTAGTACCAATTGCGTGGCTTGAGATAGGACAGCAAATTATCTTTGCAAAAGACAAGCTGATCAAAACGCCTGCGGATTTGGCGGGTGTTAAAATTCGCACAGCGCCAACCAAGACAGATACCTTGTTTATGCAGACCGCTGGCGGCAACGCGATACCACTCGGTACAACCGATACCATGCCCGCACTCAAAACCGGTAACGTCAGTGCAGTAACCTGGCCGACTGTTTACGGCATCGCGGTGGGTTATCAGGAAGTCGCACCCAACGTGACGGTTACCAATCACGTGCATCAGATCGGTTCGGTCATCGTGTCTAAAAAAATCTGGTCTGGCCTGAGCGAGGAAGAGCAGGGCTGGTTACGTGAGGCGGCAGAAGTCTTTAAAGGCCTGCGCGCGGCGGTGCGTAAGGCGGAAGGTGGTCTGCTCGGCAAGATTGCGGGAGCCGGCACTAATGTCTATAACCCGACTGACGAAGAAATGGCAGCCTGGCGTGCGGTAGCACCAGAGGCGCAGAAAACCATACTGGCTGAACTTGGCGGTGCCGCGGAAACAACCTGGGCGGCAATCGGAGATGCCAAGGAAAAGTGCCAGTAGAAAAACGCATTTGGACGGGCCTGCAGGCATGCACGATTACGCGGCGATTGACGTTGCGTAATCGATAAAAGTGATTGGCCCTGTTTTGTGTGGTGTGTGGGCCTCCCCGGCTACCCTGTCTGTGCAGGCGCTGGTGCATCTTCTACCGTCTGTGTATATCTCTCGCTGGTTTCATTGTGGCTATAGCTCAATCACTCCTAAAATTACTCACCCGAGTTGAGTCGGTGCTGGCGTGCGTCGCCTATACCGTTGTCGCCTTTTTACTAATAGGCGATGTATTAGGGCGAGAGGTTTTATCGGCGCCTGTTCATGGTGCGCAAAAAATGGCTGTATACGCCGCCATTGTTGCAGGCTTCATCGGGTTGTCCCTGGCAACCGCGGACAATATGCATTTGAGGCCGAATTTTCTCGATGGTGTACTGCCTGCCAGATTCAACAATGGTATCAGCCGATTATCTGATATTTTTGCCTGCCTGTTTTTCGTTGCAATGGCGGTTGTCGGTTTGATGTTTGTCGGTGAGTCGATGCGTTTTCAAGACAAAGCTGCGGTTCTCTACTGGTTGTTGTGGCCCATTCAAATGGTTATACCCTATGCGTTTTTAAGCACGGCCTTAAGGCATGGTTTATTCGCAGTCTATCCTGACCTCAAGCCCGTTACAGCCGCTGCGCACTGATCGTGATGAGCAAGTTCGTGATGAGCAAGTACCCGTGGCGAAGAGCAGTGATAAATTTCTGTAGCAACGACCCGTGCCAGTTACCGCTTGCAGTCCGATCGATGTCAACAGGCAGCAGTAAACTGCGTGAATTTTACTTGAGGCAGATCAACTAGGATGGCGGGAACCGGGTTACTGGCTTTATTGCTACTGTTACTTTTACTTCGACAGAACGTTGTTGTGATTCTGCTTGCCTGTGCCGCCTACGTGCATTTGGTGTGGGGCGATGCACAGCTGGTCTATTTAATCGAAGACCTGTGGATCAGCCTTGATAACGAAGTGTTGCTTGCTATCCCGATGTTTCTGATAGCCGGCAACCTGATGACCCGCGGCTCTATTGCAAGCCGCCTGATTGAAATTGCGAGGCTGGCGACAACCACGTTGCCAGGAGGGCTGGGGGTGGCGACCATTCTGTCCTGTGCGCTGTTCGCTGCAATTTCGGGTTCATCACCGGTGACGTTGCTGGCGGTGGGCTCTATATTGTATCCGGCACTTTTGCAAAATGGTTATTCGCGTCGCTTTGCGCTGGGCGCAGTCACCTCGGGTGGCACACTGGGTATTGTTATTCCGCCATCTATACCGTTGATTTTGTACGGACTGGTCACCGAGAAATCTATAGCCGATCTGTTTATTGCCGGTGTTATTCCCGGGCTCATGCTGACAACAGCATTGGCCAGTTATGCACTTTGGCACAATAGAAAACTGCCCACTACCGGGTTTGACCGTCACGCGTTTCTTACGGCATTAAGAAAAGGTTTTTGGGCATTGATGATGCCAATCATTTTGTTGGGTGGCATCTACACCGGCTATTTTTCACCGACTGAAGCCGCGGCGGTGGCACTGGCCTATGGCTTGTTCGTAGAAATGTTTATTCATCGTGAACTCGGCTTGAAAGACTTCTTTATGACAGCTGTTGATACCGCAAAGATGCTCGGCATGTTGTTCCCGATTGTAGCGGTCGCTCTCAGCCTGAAAACCATACTGACAATAGAGGGGATACCGCAGGCAATCGCCAGTTGGGTCAGTGATACGGTATCCAGCAAAATTGCATTTTTACTGGCGGTTAATGTGTTGTTACTGCTTGTGGGTTGTCTGTTTGATGTGGTATCCGCCATCCTGATATTGGCACCGTTGCTCATTGGCCCTGCGATGGCGCTGGGTATTGATCCCATACACCTGGGTATTATTATGGTGATTAATCTGGAGATCGGCTTTCTGACGCCACCGATCGGTTTGAATCTAATTGTTGCAATGACCGCGTTTAGAGAGAGTTTTAAAGAGATATGTATTGCGGTGCTGCCGTTTATCGCGATTATTCTTGCGGTGCT
>CALLLY010000261.1 GCA_938008205.1 uncultured Granulosicoccaceae bacterium | reverse complement strand
AGCCAGACCCAAAGCAGTCAACATTCGGTTTTTTGCGAGTGGGGTTCCGGTACAGGGATTGTAACGCTGCTGGCTTCAATGATCGGTATGTCCGCAACCGGTATTGAAATAGATGAAGATCTGATAGACCTGGCACGTGGCATTTCACGGCAGTTTGCAATTCCCGCCACGTTTATTCACGCAAGTATTTATCCCAAAGATAATCCTATGGAACTGTTCGATTATAAAGAAGTTGATGTGTTTTTCGCTTATCCCTGGCCAAACGAAATTACCCCGATGACCAACCTGTTTAAACAAGTGGCTGCGCCGGAAGCCATACTGCTTATGTATCACGGTGAGAATAACTATCGCGTGCTTCAGCGCTAACAAGCTTTATAGTGTAGTAACTACAACCGCATATCTTTCGGCTTAAATAGACTCGATCAGTGTAATACCGACGTCTTCATGATTGTTCATTTGCACAAACACATCACTGGCTTGTTCCAGCGTAATTCTGTTTTTTATCAACCGCTGCATATCCAGCCGGCCTGCCGCGATGAGCGCAAACAGTGCCGGAAATCGATGTGCGGATAATCCGCGTGAGCCCATCACGCTAAGTTGCCGATAATAGATCGTCTCAAGCAGCGGAAGCGGTGGCACAGCGTGTTCGTCAAGCGGCTGTCCTATTTGTACATGCCGCCCGAACTTTGCTAAACATCGCAGGGAATTATGGAACGTCTCGGTAACTCCAAGTGCTTCTATCGAGGCATTGGCACCACCACCGGACAGCTCCCTGATAACCTCGGCTACATTATCGACTTTTGCGGCATTAACAATGTGCGTAGCTCCCGCTTCTTTGGCTAGCTTGAATTTATCTTCGACAATGTCAACGGCGATTACTGTTGCACCCACTGCCGCACCTATCGACACGGCCGAAAGCCCGACCCCTCCGCAACCATGAACGGCCAGTGTTTCTCCGGCCTTAACTGCAGCTCTGTCGACAACTGCCGCAAACGCGGTAGTTGTGCGGCAACCCAAAGCGGCCGCCACATCGTAGCCCATGGTGTCCGGCAACACGACAACATTGGTGTCTGCATAAGGTACGGCCACTAACTCGGCAAATGCACCCCAGCCGGTAAAACCAATCACATGCTGCGTATCGCATATGGTGAGTTGTCCCTGCCGGCATGTGTGGCACTGACCACACCCCATGATCACCGGTGCCGTCACTCGATCACCGACGCGAATATGTTTACAAGCGGGTCCAACCGCGACCACCTCGCCGGCAAACTCGTGTCCGGGCACATGTGGCCTGTCAATTAGGGGGTTAGTGCCTTTCCATCCATGCCAGTCGGAGCGACAGACTCCACAGGTATCTACCCGTACCATCACACCGTCATCAGGCAGAACCGGATCACGCGTAGTGGTGACGTTGAGCGGTTGATTGAACTCTTCCAACAGTGCGGCTTTCATTACTGATATCTGGCTATTGAGGCACAAATTCAGTGTAACATTTCAGATCCCAATTGAAAGGCGAGTGGATATCCGGTGTGTATAGCTTGTAAAAACATATACAGGCAGCAAAGCGGCGCACGAACACACGCTATGTCAGGAACCCCTGGTAATCGAATCTGGTATTAAAGCCCACGCCAAGCGCTTGATTATTCTCGACAAACCAGCCTAATCCGCTACTCGAATGTAGAACTGCAACACAGTTTCTCTCATGAAATCCCGGGCCGTGCCGTAATTCCTGTCGGGATAAAGCGTGACAGAAAGCGCAATCCACAACCAATAACTGTCTGGTTGAGACCTAATGCCAGTGTTTTTCGCAAGTAGCAAAACCAACCTGGGTGGCGGCCCGCTAGCTCGATGCTTAATCTACGTTTGTATTATGCTTCTACCAGTTTAATTGGCATAGTCGCAGTAATTATTGGTCTGTCGTACTACTCGCGACATCTCGCATTGCAGACACTCGTTCAGCACCAGACACGCGCTAATGTAGATCTGACAAACAGTTTTGCAAATTCGATCTGGAGTGAGTTTTCCAACTTTGTTGAGGACTCGTACGACCTGCAAGATAGTGAATCTTTGCGCAGTCGAACTGAACTTGATTATCTGCAGTTAATCACAGCGCAACAAATGGATCATACCAATGTCGTCAAGGTTAAAATCTACAACCTGGATGGACTGACGGTATTTTCAACGGATGCTCGCCAGATTGGAAAAAACAAGCACGACAACCTCGGTTTTCAACAAGCCGCTAGTGGTGAAGTCGCCAGCGAAATCTCTTTTCGAAACGAATTTTACGCTTTTGAAAATATCATTGTCGACAGGAACCTGATCTCCACGTACATTCCGGTCAAGTCAAAGGAGAACAACGCTATAGTTGCAGTGTTTGAGGTCTATTCGGATGTGACGCCATTGATAGATGATATAGATGGTACTCAATTAAAGATTATTGCCGGTGTTCTGCTGTCTTTATCGGCACTTTACTGCTTTTTGTTTCTGATCGTGAATCGGGCTCATCAGGTTATACAGAAACAAAATGAACATCGAAGAGTATACGAAGAAAAAATTCGTTTTCAGGCATACAACGACAGCCTGACAGGCCTGCCTAACAGAAATCAGTTTACAGAAACTATGGTACAGGTACTGGCAGACGCACGTCGCGCACGAAGTACCGGAGCTATTATGTTTCTGGATCTGAATCGTTTCAAAATGGTTAATGATAGCCTCGGACACGATGCCGGCGATCAATTGCTACGCACTACTGCCAATCGAATTCAAACCTGCCTGCATGGTGACGACGTCGTTTATCGACTAAGCGGTGATGAGTTTATTGTGGTCATGCAGAAGTTGTCGCACGTAGACGATGCCGCATTACTTGCAAAAAGAATTGTTAAAGCCATGCAGGCACCTGTATCGCTCAACAACTATGCAATGACTGTCAATATCAGTATAGGTATCACACTATTTCCGAGAGAGGGATTGTCAGTTGACGAACTGGTAAAACAGGCCGACTCGGCCATGTACCGCGCGAAAAGGCTCGGCAATGATCAGTACGAGTTCTACTCGCCCGAAATGAGCAGATTGGCCGGTGAGCGACTCACGATGGAAACTGAGTTGAAAACTGCGATTAATCAAGAACAGTTTATCCTTTACTATCAACCCAAAATTGACGCTGCCACACTGGAAATTGCAGGTGTTGAAGCACTGATACGTTGGGAGCACCCAATGAGGGGAATAGTGCCGCCGGATTCTTTTATACCACTTTTGGAAGAGACCGGCCTGATCAACACGGTTGGTGAATGGGTACTCAACACGGCATGCCACCAGGCAAAAATATGGAATGATCTGTTCGATAAGCCGCTACGCATTTCAGTCAATATATCTGCCAGACAGTTCAGTAGTCGGGATCTGGTGAGTGTGGTCAGAAATGCCCTCGTCGAATCAGAGCTACCTCCCTCATGCCTTGAGCTTGAACTGACAGAGAGTATGTTTGTTGAAGATACCGAACATGCAATCCACTTAATGCTTGAGCTAAAAGACCTGGGAGTTTCACTTTCTATAGACGATTTTGGATCCGGTTATTCTTCACTGGGGTCGTTGAAAAACTTTCCGGTTGACTACTTGAAGATTGATCGAACGTTCGTTAACAACATTGAAGACAGTCAGGAAGACCTTTCTATCATCACCGCCATTACCGCATTGGCCAGAAGCCTTGGTCTTGGCTTAGTCGCCGAAGGTGTTGAAGATGAACAGCAGATGCAGTTACTCCGGGTTCAGGGGTGTGATCAGTTTCAGGGCTACTTTTTCTCCAGACCTATCCCCGCCGATGAATTCCTTGCAAAATATATCGAAACACCCATCGAATTCAGAAAGGCTGCATAACACGAGTAATTTTTTGTGATATCACTCCGTCGATAAGGCATAATTCACGTCGATTTACTCTGTCGGATGATACCTGTCGAACATGTTAATAGAACGAAAAAGCACCAATGAACGCGCCAGCAAAATTGTCACCCACAACGGCGTTGTTTACTTAAGCGGGCAAGTCGGTGATGGCGAATCCCTCGCTGAGCAGGCCATTGACTGCCTCGGGCGTGTGGACGCGTTACTGACTGAGGCCGGATCATCTCGCGAAAAGATTCTTCAGGCGACTGTCTGGCTTTCAGACATCAAATATTTCGCGGAGTTTAATGCTATCTGGAACGACTGGGTACCCACCGGACATGCACCAGCCAGAGCATGTGGTGAGGTTAAACTTGCCCGGGAGATACTTAAAGTCGAAGTTATCGTTACAGCGGCTGTCGATTAATCACCGGTGTAACACCAGGGCCGCGGCCCAGCATGCAAATACAAACGATTCACGAAGGCCACTCGTGCTCTTTGGACCATGGTCCCAATTTCAGTGTCAGTGAAATAAAAACGCCATACACAACTACAGCGAAAGCCACAAGAAACAACACCACATTAACCGGAGTGTCCGCAGACACCCAGAATATTCCGGTTACAACAATCGCCAACCTCAGCAATGCGCCTAACACCGGGAATTTTAGTGTGTTGAGCCCCTGACTGGCAAAATAGCAACCCAGCCCCAGAGCAAAAAATGCATAAGTGGGCGTGATAATTCTCAGTGATTGACTGCAGTACCGCGTTACCGTCTCATCGCTGCCGACCATGCCACACCATGCAGCGGGAAAAATAGAAAACAGCACGCCGATAACACCTACAACTGCTGCATTGATCAAAACACCTCGCCAGGCAATTGAAATTGCCCGCCGCCGCTGGCCTGCCCCGACGTAGGCCCCGACTATCGCAATCAGGGATGCACCAATACCGAATATTACCGGCACCATGATCAGTTCCAGCCGCACCGCCAGGCCAAAACCTGCTAACCAGTCGGTTCCGTATCTGCTGAACAATAAGGTCGTCACAAGCGCATAAGTCACCGTCATGACTGACTGGCTGCTGGCGAACAACCCCTGTTTCAGGATTGCCTTGAGGACTTGCCATCGAAAAGCCGCCAGACGAAAGCGCACTGGCTGCTGTTTACGGGCAATATAATAGATAGCAAGTATCAACGACAAAACATAGGCCCCTCCCATCGCCATCGCTGCCGACCTGATAGTTTGCGTTAATGTTGCGTTGGACTCCGGGATCAACCAGGCAGCCAGTGCAGCGTAGATAAGAAGCATCGTACCGGCAACGACTGCAGGACGTACCATATCTCCTGCGCCACGCAGAAAAGAGCACAACATGTTTACCAGCCAATACGCAGGCATAACCGGGAATAGCAATGCTGCGTATTGTTTTGCGGCGTTAATGACGACTTCACTATCACTGGCATAGTTATACAGCAGCGGTCCAAACGTCACTTCCAACAAACACATAAGCGCACCACCGACAATCGAAATGATCACGGCACTAACCAGTACCGAGGCTGCTTGTTCGTGATCTCCTGCCCCTAATGCTCTTGCGGTGAAGCCACTAATCGCACCGCCAATAGCACCGGCTGAGAACATACCCGCAAGGATGACCAGTGGAAATACAATCGCTACCGATGCCAGCGCATCGGCACCGGCGGACTTCAGGAAACCGGCTTCGGCAAG
>CALLLY010000260.1 GCA_938008205.1 uncultured Granulosicoccaceae bacterium | reverse complement strand
AATGCTGCGGTGTACAGCAGCAACTTGTCTTTTTCTCGTGGCGTTAATTCCATAATGAATACCGATCTGTGTTGAGTATCAGGTCGACCAGATTCTGGGGACCATCGCTTTTTTCTGTATCACTGCAGGCCGCAGGGCCTGCCATACGCGAGTAAAACCCTGCCTCGCAACTTCGGCGCTGTTGCCCAGATAACGAACAATGATCAGGCTGTCGAGTTGGGTAGCGGAGAAGTCATTCGATTGCGGTAACTGTGCACGTACCAGGGTAAGCAGTTCAGGGCTGCAAGTTTCCGCAGAACACAGCAGCATAGTGCCATAGACTAATGCGCCACGCAGACCGGACACACGGTTAAGGTCATTGGCGCTGTTCACCGATAAACGTTCATGCAGCAACGGCTGACCCTGCCGGTAAACTTCCAGTCGAGTGGTCACTTTGCCGTGATTAAAAAGGTAGCCACCAGCCGGACGCCCGAAACAGGCGATATCCCAACCAATAAACCGGCTTTGGTCAGTTAATGTAATACGCAGTGATTGCGACACGGCACACTCATCAAAATACAGTGTTTCCATTGGCAGCCACTCGAGCGTGCCATTATCGACAGACAACAGCTGCTGTTGCTCGGCCTGTCTGCCGTCGGAACCATAGAATCGATTAGCCCCCGGGGTTGTCACCAGCCCACTGGCATCATTGGCACAATGCAGCTGCAGGTTGAGTCGGTCACCACCTACTACCCCGCCAGGCGGGTGCAAAATCACCACATGGCAGGCTCTGCCTTCCGGATAAAAGGGCCTCTGAACCAGCAGCGGTCCATGGTGGTAACGTCGCAGTACAGTTTTGTCTGCAGTATTCTCAAAGGAAAGGTTAAGAGACGCTTTCCAACCCTGATCTACATATTGCTTTTCATTGCGACGGCCTTGCTTTGAATCAATTGCGCTGCCATCGGCACCCGTAACATGATCAGGATGCGTACTACTCTGTAACGAAGCAAGACACGCGACTGGCATCATTGGCAGATCAGAATAATCGGAATCGTTTAATGGCTATCAATAGCACGATCAAGAACAAAGCTGACGGTACCAGTGCAGTTGCCGCAGCATGTTCCAGCAGATGCGCCGGGCCTGTTGTCGACGATTGATGCGCAGTGGCCTGCCCTGCGGTTGACAACGCAGCCAGACATACGACATATTTTGGTAGAACGTTTTTCATAGGGACACCTTATACAGATAATTTAATGAAAACAAATTGAGTTACACCACCAGGTACTCGCTAACCAGATCTTCACTCAATGCACTGAGATCACCGTCAGCGACAATACTGCCCCGATCCATAATGGCAAATTTGTCAGCCACCTTGCGGATAAAAGGCAGCTTTTGCTCAATGAGTAAAACGCTAATGGAAAGCTCGTCGGACAGCATGTTAATCACATTGGCAATTTCCTGAACCACATTCGGTTGAATTCCTTCCGCCGGTTCATCGAGGATCAGTAACCCGGGCTCCAGAACCAGCGCTCGTGCAATCGCCAGCTGTTGTTGCTGTCCGCCGGATAGATCTCCCCCTCGCCGCTTCTTCATCTCGCGTAATACCGGGAACAGTTCATAGATAGAATCCGGTATTTTTTTTCTGTGAGTTGCAAAGAAACCGGTTTGTATATTTTCTTCCACCGATAACATCGGGAATATCTGCCTGCCCTGCGGTACATATCCAATACCAGCCGCGGCGCGTTTACCGGATGGCATGGTAATCAAATTGTGACCGTTATAAGCCACCTCACCACTTTGTGGTTTTTCAAGCCCCATTAAACATCTGGCCAGGGTGGTTTTACCAACGCCATTACGCCCCATCAAACAGGTGCACCGTGCATTTGGCACCTCTAGAACAACGTCTCTGAGCGTATGGCTTTGTCCGTAGTAATGATTGAGTTTATTGACAAGAAGATTTGACATTAGCAGGACCTCCGAGATCTACTCACCCAGGTACACTTGAATCACTTCGCGGTTATTCTGAACACTGGCCATACTGCCTTCCGCCAGTACACTACCCTGATGCAACACGGTAACGCGTGTGTTGAGTGATCTCACAAACTCCATGTCGTGTTCCACCACCACAACCGTGTGTTTGCCAGCCAGGTCAGTCAACAGTTGCCCGGTGCGCTCCATTTCCTGGTGCGTCATGCCCGCAACAGGCTCATCAATCAACAGCAGGCGCGGCTGCTGTACCAGTAACATGGCAATCTCAAGCCACTGTTTCTGGCCGTGCGACAGAATTTTTGCAAGGCTGTCCATCTGATCAGTCAAAGCAACGGTGCTCGCAACTTCTTCAATAGAGTCGCGTTGCTCCGGGTTAAGTCCATGTCTCCACAAAGCGAACGGGCTGCGATCTCCCGCCACCGCCAACTCCAGATTCTGGAAAACAGTTAACGCTTCAAAGACGGTAGGTTTTTGAAATTTACGACCGATACCTGCCAACGCAATTTCGGGTTCATCCAGTTCCAGCAGATTAATATCCGATGCAAACGTCACGACTCCTTTGTCGGGTCGGGTTTTGCCAGTAATAATATCCATCATGGTGGACTTTCCTGCGCCATTCGGCCCGATGACACAACGTAGCTCACCATCATTCACATAGAAATTAAGGTTATTAATCGCTTTGAAGCCGTCGAAGCTGACTGACACATCTTCCATAAACAGCAGCAGGTCAGCACCGGATTGTGAATCAAGGCTGGCTGCATCGTTCATTGCAGTCCCGTTCATTGCGCTGTGACCCGTCTGCGAGCCAGTCCGGCAATCCCGTTTGGCAGTAACAGCGTGGTCAGCACAAACAACGCACCGAGTGCAAAAATCCAGTACTCCGGCAACACGGCAGTGAACCAGGATTTTGAAAAGTTAACTAACAACGCCCCGATAATGGCGCCATACAATG
>CALLLY010000259.1 GCA_938008205.1 uncultured Granulosicoccaceae bacterium | reverse complement strand
GCACTTGAAACACTGCTCTTTCTGGCTGGTAATTATGTTTAGCGGAGCGCCGCTGTGGTTAATTAGTGGGCCGTTCTGACTCGTTTGGAACAGAACCCGCTGGTACCTGGCTGCGTGCGGCGTATATACTTTAATTAGCTGCGGTATGTGCGCGGAGGCGCATTGATCCACAGCTATCTGTACAAAGGCACTTTACTGCTGACAGTGATTGTCAGCTCTTCTGAATGCCGGCAGTTTTTCAGTCTACTATAGCTATTGGAATCCACTATGCTTTAGTGGAATACAGCTCCCGATTCAGTTTGTCGATGCCAGAGAGGGCGTTGATACCATTTACAAAGGAACGAATCTGTCTACCAGCTTTAACTAATTTTCTCAGGAGTAAATTAATGAATAAAGTTCTATGTTTTACCTTTGCGCTGTTGTTAAGTCCATTGGCATTCGCTGAGGGTTCGTTCCTCGGAAAGTGGAATACCGAAAAATCAGAAGAGGGCGCCTGGCTCACGGTTGATATTCAGGCATGTGGTGACAATCTGTGTGGCACCATTGTCGATGCCCACGACGTTAAAGACCCGTCTATCGTTGGTACAGAAATGATCAAAGGTATGAAAAAGAAATCTGATACTGCCTACAGCAAGGGCAAGATATACGCACCCGATACCAAGAAGTGGTACAAGTCAAAAATGAAGATCAAGGGCGAAGATACCTTGAAAGTTTCCGGTTGCGTTCTGGGTGGTGTGATTTGTCGTTCCCAAACCTGGACGCGCGCCAAATAGCACCACACGGTAAAATACCATCATGCGTAACCTTGAAGCACCCGGTCGTTCTCCCGTGCATGCCACGCAAGGCATGGCAGCAACATCGCATCCGCTATCAACCAATGCGGCGCTGGATATACTTAAGCTGGGGGGCAATGCGCTCGATGCTGCCATCGCCGCCTGTGCCGTGCAGTGTGTCGTAGAACCACACTCAACTGGTATAGGTGGCGACTGCTTTTGTTTGTATGCGCCTGGAGGGAGTGCGGATCTCGTTGCTTATAATGGATCCGGTCAAACACCGGCCGCTGCCACACTGCAGTGGTATCAGAGCCAGGGTATTGAAAGTATAGAAAGGCAGTCGCCGCACTCAGTGACAGTACCCGGAGCAGTTAATGCGTGGGCACAACTGAACAGGGATCACGGGGTATTGTCACTTGCACAAATACTTGCGCCGGCGATTACCTACGCCCGTGATGGTTACCCGATCTCATCCAGAGTCAGTGTCGATTTCGCCGCACAAATTGGATTACTGCGTAATGATAAAAATGCCGCCTCTGTTTTTATGATTGACGGCCGTACCCCCGCGGTTGGTAGTTTTCATCGTCAACCGGCACTTGCAAAAACACTTGCTGCTATCGCCGAACATGGGGCTGAGGCGTTCTATCAGGGTGCTATTGCCAATGACATGGTTGAGTACCTGCAGTCATTAGGCGGGCTGCACACAGCGGAAGATTTTGCGAATGTGTCAGGGGAATACGTTACTCCGATTACCAGCACGTTTCGCGACTACGATGTCTTTCAGATTCCGCCCAACGGGCAGGGAGTCATAGCGCTGCAGCTGTTGAATATTGTCAATCAGTTTCCGGTAGATGAACCGCTGTCCGTAGAACGTCTGCATCTTGAAATAGAAGCGGGCAGGCTTGCCTACCAGGATCGTTATCTTTACGTTGCTGATCAGAGACAGGCTGATGTTCCGGTAGACTGGCTGTTGTCGCCCGAGCATGCCAAAGAAATCAGAGACTCTATCAACTCAGACCACCGTACCGAAACCCTACCCCAGTACACGTCACCACAGCAGCAGAGTACCGTGTGTCTGTCAGTGGTCGATAAAGATCGCAACGTTTGCAGCTTCATTAATTCGATTTTTCATTCCTTTGGCAGTGTTCAAATGGCACCGCAAAGTGGTGTGATGTTACACAACCGCGGTGAGAGTTTTGTGATTGAGCCCGGCCATCCGAATTGCATTGCTGCGGGCAAGCGTCCAATGCATACAATTATCCCCGGCATGGTGGCCAAACAGGGCCGCGCAGTGATGCCGTTCGGTGTGATGGGAGGTGACTATCAGTCCTACGGGCATATGCAGTTTCTAACGCGAATGTTCGACTACGGTATGGATATTCAGGAGGCGCAGGATGCCCCGAGATTATTTCCAGTACCTGGAACCGAAACGGTTGAGTATGAAAGCACTTTTGATGAATCCATCATTGCTGGGTTGCGCAATAAGGGGCACAACATGGTGCCGGCAGAGCGACCAATCGGCGGTTCACAGGCAATCTGGATCGATTGGGACAACAACGTGCTTACCGGAGGCTCTGACCCTCGCAAAGACGGCTGTGCGATGGGGTATTGATGCAAAAGCTGCAAGGTGTACTTTTTGACAAAGACGGTACGGTATTAAGCTTTAATGAAATCTGGGGGAGCTGGTGCGAAACTGTGGTACGGCGGCTTGCGCCTGAAAATCCCGCCTTACAAAAGCAGCTCGCAGAAGCAGGTGGATATGATCTTGAGCGCCGTGTGTTTGCACCGGGCTCAGCGATTGTCAGTGCTTCGGCTGATGAAACCGCAGCGCTTTGGGCGGGCCTGGTAGATCTGAGTGCAGATCAAATAGAACAGATTGGTATTGAAGCGCTTGATTCACTGCCGCTCGTACCGGTAACCGATCTGGATAAAGTTTTCACTGAGCTTAAGTCATTTGGTATAAAGCTGGGCATTGCTACTAACGATTATGAATCCGCTGCTCATCAGCATCTGCAAGGATTGTCTGTTGATCACTATTTCGATTTTGTTTGCGGATTTGACTCAGGCTATGGCGTTAAACCGGCGCCTGGAATGATTACAGCGTTTTGTGAGCAAACACAATGCAATGTGAGCAGAGTGGCGATGGTGGGTGACAGCACGCATGATCTACACGCCGGAAATGCCGCCGGTGCCGGATTGGTGGTTGGTGTCTTGAGCGGTCCGGCAACTGCTGAGCATCTCACTCCGGATGCGCACGTTGTATTGCCGGATATCTCGGATCTGCCGCGCGTTTTACAGCAGCGCGGTTTGATCTGAATTAGACTGGGTCGGAAACCGGAGGGGAGCAATGGCTTCAAATGATCGGCTGGATAAACTGGTAGCAGATGCAAGGGCCTCGTACCAGACTCGCGAAGATGGTTACCGCCGCAAAGCACTGGGTATGTACCCGTGGGTTTGCGGGCGTTGCATGCGGGAATTCGATAACAGTAACCTTCGCGAGCTAACGGTTCATCATCGCGATCATAACCACGACAATAACCCGGAAGATGGATCAAACTGGGAGTTACTGTGCGTGTTTTGCCACGATAACGAACATCAGCGTTTTGTAGAAGTGATTACCTATGGTGAAGATAAAGTCGCTCCGGTAAGCACCCACAATCCGTTTGCTGATCTTAAAAGTATGTTGCAAAAAAAAGACGAAGACTAAACTTCTGCAGTAACAGTACCGCATTAACACAGGTTATTTCTCATTGATAAAAAAGACCGGATGGATACATTCGGAGCATCCATGCTGGTATTGCAAGCGAGCTTGCTGGGGCTGAACCAGGTACTGATAAAAATGGTGAATGCCGGGTTGCAGCCAGTATTTCAGGCTGGCCTTCGATCAGCTTGTGCGATCTTACCAATTTTGTTGTTTGCATTGATTACCCGCAAAAAACTCTCGGTTACCGACGGCACTTTGAAAATGGGTTTGCTGTGTGGCGTGATGTTTTCGTTTGAGTTTCTGGTGCTGTTTATTGCACTCGATCTGACATCGGTAGCGCGCGTGTCTGTGCTGTTTTATACCATGCCAGTCTGGTTCACGGTTGCAGCGCACTTTCTGCTGCCTAATGAAGCCATGACCACCCGCAGGATGATTGGCCTGGTTCTCGCGGTTAGCGGGGTGGCAGTCGCCATGCTCGATAAGCAGGGCGGAACTGCCAGTCTTGCTGGTGATTTGCTGGCTCTTGCCGCCAGCTTGTGCTGGACGGTTATAGCGCTGCTGGTACGAGGTTCTGCATTGAAAAAAGCGGAGCCTGAAATGCAACTGCTCTATCAGCTCAGTGTATCCGCGTTAATTCTGTTACCCGTGTCTTTGCTGTTTGGCGATCTTGTCAGGGAGATGACAACGCAGCTCGCGCTGGTGTTTGCCTTTCAGGTGCTTGTGGTGCTGGCGTTTGGTTTTTCATTGTGGTTCTGGCTATTGAGTATTTATCCGGCAGCGGCAACCACGTCTTTCAGTTTTCTGGCGCCGGTGTTCGGGGTGTTTTTTGGCTGGTGGATACTCGACGAACAACTCACTAGTGCGATTGTAGCCGCGCTTGTTGTAGTGTGTAGCGGAATTGTTTTGATAACGTATAAGCCGAAGCCGCAGAAGGTGAGCTGATAATCAGTCTCGCCAACCACTGTCATTTTTATCCAGCTGTGATTTTAAATGTTCAAAGTGGGCAAACGCGGCGCCGGAGTAATCATCCCAGCCTGCGGCAGTTTTTTCTGCCAGTTCATCTTCCATCACATTTAGTTGCTGACCAGTCGAATAGGCCAGAATCAGCGTTTGTGCGGCGCGTTCAAGGTAGTAAAGCTGATCAAACGCTTCAGCAACGGTATCCCCCGCAACACTGACACCATGGTTGCCCATAATCAGGGTTGATTGATTGCCGAATGCACTGGCGATTCGGTTACCTTCTTCAATATCGTCGGCGATGCCACCAAACGATAAATCAATGGCGGTACGATTAAAAAAGCGTGCAGTGTTCTGATCAATCGGTTTGATGGTCGGATCTTTCAAGCCACATAATGCCGTTGTATAGGGCGGGTAACAGTGCAACAAAACCCTCGCTTGCGGCACCTGCCGGTGAACGGCGCCGTGAATACACCAGGCAGACGGATCTGGTGCGTTGTCCTGCTCCATGACAGTTGCATCGTTGGCGTCCAGCAGCAGTAAGTCTCCGGCACAAATGGTTGAGAAGTGCTGCCAGCGCGGGTTAAGTAAAAACCGGCTGCCATCGTCCGAAACCGTAGCGCTGAAATGGTTAGCCACTGCTTCGTGCCAGCCAAATTGTTCAGCAAGTCTGAAGGCGGCGGCTAGATCTTCGCGAAGTTTTTGTTCGTCTCTGGTGTTGCCGGCAGTATTATTGAGTTTGGCCACTGTTTGGTTCCGATGCGACATGGGGTTCGGCGACTATAACAAACCGGTTGTTGGTCCTCCCAGTACTCCTGCGTGAATGTTCTAAAGGTGAAACCGTCTTTGTTCGAATGCTGGCGGTGCGATAGTATTACGCTATGAACTCCAGAACAAAGTTGCACGGTATTCATTACGCCGTCAGGTCTCAAGCCTTTCTACTTACCGCGATGCTCGGCGGTCTACTTTTTTCAGCAGCAAGCCAGGCGGCGGAGCAGGAAATCAGCGTGCTCTACCTGGAGCAACAGCGTGTGCGTCCGCCGGTGTTGTCGAATCTGGTGGTGTGGCCGCAGGATGAAGGCGAACAAGGTGCAATGCTTGGTGTTGCAGACAACAACACCACGGGTAAGTTTCTCAAGCAGAACTACTCTTTGGAAAAAGTGATCGTCGATGAAGACACTGATCTGCTACCGATTGCGGCAGAAGCGCTTTCGGGTGAGCGGCTGGTGGTTACCAATATGCCAGCAGATAAACTCGCAGCGTTGCTGGAATTGCCTGAGGCCGCGGATGACTTGTTCTTCAACGCTGGCAGTCCACTCACCGAACTGCGTGACGGTGGCTGCCATTACAGTGTGCTGCACACTCTGCCGTCCCGCGCTATGTTGACGGATGCCCTGATGCAGTTTCTCAGTAAGCGCAAATGGGATTCGGTGTTTTTGCTTACTGGCAACCGGCCTGGTGATGCGCTGTTTAATAACAACTTACAGCGCTCGGCAAACAAGTACCGGGTCGATATTGACCATAGTAAACAATGGCTCGACGATGCCGACATGCGTCGCAATGCCGCGGCAGAGATACCGGTATTCACCCAGGCGCGTAAGTATGATGTTGTGGTGGTAGCCGATGAAGATGACGACTTCGGTCCCTATGTTCAGTACAACACCTGGCTGCCAAGGCCGGTCGCCGGAACTACGGGTATTGAGCCTGTGGCATGGAGCCCGGTGGTAGAGCAGTGGGGTGCGCTGCAGTTACAGTCGCGCTTTAAAGAACAAGCCGGCCGTGGCATGACATCCATTGACTATGCCGCATGGGTTGCAGTACGAGCGGTAGGGGAAGCAGTAACCCGGCTCAAGAATGACAACCCGGCAGCCGTGCGTGAATATCTATTTTCAGAGAAATTTGCGCTGGCAGCCTTTAAAGGGGCGAAGCTGACGTTCAGGCCATGGAACGGTCAGTTACGCCAGCCGATACCTCTGGTGCATCCATTATCGGTAGTGGCACTGGCACCGATAGAAGGCTTTTTACATCAAACCACCGAACTGGATACTCTGGGTCTGGATGCTCCGGAATCACAATGCAATAAAATGGGAACACCATGAAATCA
>CALLLY010000258.1 GCA_938008205.1 uncultured Granulosicoccaceae bacterium | reverse complement strand
GCACAATGCGATGGTACTGGAGGAAAAACACAAACAGGATGTTACCGAGATACTCAGTCAGTTTGACCAATACTTTGGTGACTCCCACGCCCTTGCTCAGGCGATTATCACCAAACAAATGGAGTTCTCGGAGAGTACCTCCATTAAACAGCAGAACGCCCATGCGTTTAACCAGCTTCTGGACGCGCTGGGCGAATTACAGACGCGCCAAAGCCAGGCTCTCATATCAAGTGTCGATGCAGCGACCAAGCGCGCATCGGAATCTCTTAGAGCCGGAGTTATCACCGGAACCACTACCGCGTTACTGTTATTTCTAATTGCGTTTATCACCACAAGAAACATCCTGCAGCGTATTAATCACATGGTCACCTCGTTGCGCCAGATTGCTGTGGGCACCGGAGACATGGCTGTACGCATGCCGCTCACCGGCGCTGACGAAATGACGGAGCTCGCATACTGGTTTAATACTTTCCTGGAGAAGCTGCAAAGGGTAACCACAGAATCCACTGCCGAAGTACAACGCCTCGCCTTCACAGACACACTGACCAACTTACCTAACAGACGTATGTTTCTAAGGTGTCTGAGTGCAGAAATAGATCGATGCGAAGCGGGACACAGCAAGGCCTTCGCCGTAATGTTCATGGATCTGGATAACTTTAAACCGGTTAACGATCAACTGGGACATGAAGCCGGTGATGATCTGTTAAAGGCAGTTGCTCAACGGCTGGTCAGTACCGTTCGCAATACCGATACCGTATCCAATGACGCAACACCAATCCCCACAACTTCATACCAGCCCGAACCGGGACAACCTGTTGTTGCACGCCTCGCCGGTGACGAATTTATGATGATCCTGACCAACATAGAAAATCAGGATCAGGCCGCCAAAATTGCCGAACGAATTCGAGTGGCAGTAATGGACCCTTACATGATCAGCGGCATGGAATGCTCTATCGGCGTTAGTATCGGTATCTGCCTCTACCCGGAACATTCAGATGACGCAGAAGATCTGGTGGCAAGCGCTGACATGGCGATGTACGAAGCGAAAAACCATGGCAAGAACACCTATCGGTTTTTTGATCCACAGCTCAGAGCTGCTACCGAACTAAAAGTTCGCATGGATAACGCCATCCGCCTGGCAATACCAAACAAAGAACTGCATCTGTTGTATCAGCCCCAGTTTAATTTCTCGACTCAGAATTTAGTTGGCGCCGAGGCACTACTGCGCTGGACACACCCGAAGCTTGGCACGTTTTCACCGAACGACTTTATAAAACGCGCAGAGGCAAGCGGACAGATTTGCGACCTTGATGACTGGGTACTAAAGGCGGTCATAGATCAGCTTCACGAGTGGGAATCTAAAAACATTTCACTCACCTGCATTGCATTAAACTTTTCTGCAGCTCAGGCCAGCAGACCAAACCTGGCAACGGTGGTTGAAACCATCGCGGGTTCAAACACACATCTGCTCAAACATATTGAAATAGAAATCACTGAATCTTCTGCCATCGATAACATCAGTGTTGTCGAATCTAACATCAGAGCGCTGAAAGCGATGGGTATCAAAATCGCTATGGATGACTTTGGTTCAGGTCATTCATCTTTAACGCTACTCACTCGCTGTGAAATAGACACACTAAAAATAGACAAAGCCGTTACCAAAGAAGTGAAATCAGATCAGAAGTGCCGCGATGTTGTGCGATCGATTATAGAGCTTGCCTCAAGACTGGAAGTCAGCACCGTTGCCGAAGGCATTGAAGATGAAATTCAATCGCAAACACTGGCAAAGCTCAACTGCGATGTGGGTCAGGGTTACTATTTTTCCAAACCGCTAACGACAATCGAGTTTTCGCAGTTTTTACGAAACCGCAACGACCAGGCAGACCAGGCGGCCTAGTGGGGCCTGCACACTCACGCAGCAAACACATCATAACAGCGCTATAATTCCCGAAAAATTCCGGTGAACACTATGCCTGCGTTATCTGATGTACTGAGCCAAGCGGCCAAAAACAACGATGCTGCTTTAGAGCGGTTATTCGAGCTGTTAAAAATACCCAGCATATCCACTGACCCTGCCTATCAGGCTCAATGCCAACAGGCCGCAGACTGGCTGGTTGCAGACCTTAAAAGCTTTGGCATCGACGCTTCACGCAGAGACACTCCGGGGCATCCGATGGTGGTCGGGCACAGCGCACCTGTAGCAGGCAAACCACGACTGTTGTTCTATGGCCACTACGATGTGCAACCGGTCGACCCACTCGATCTTTGGCACAACGATCCCTTTGCCCCGGCACTGGAAACACAAGGCGGCAACAGCGTTATCCGTGCGCGCGGTGCCGCTGACGATAAAGGGCAGTTAATGACTTTCATCGAAGCATGCCGGGCGTGGCACGGCATTCATGGAGAACTACCCTGCGAAATATGTTTTCTGTTTGAAGGCGAGGAAGAATCCGGCTCGCCGTCCCTGATCCCTTTTCTTAACGAAAACGCAGAAGAGTTAAAATCTGATCTGGCGCTGGTATGCGATACCGGTATGTGGGATCAGAACACGCCGGCAATCAGCACCATGCTCAGAGGCATGGCAGGTGAAGAAGTCACTATCATCGGCCCGAACAAAGATCTGCACTCGGGCATGTATGGCGGACCGGCGCAAAACCCGATCAGAGTTTTATCTAAAATGCTGGCCGGACTGCACGATGATCAGGGTCGTGTAACATTAGAAGGCTTTTATGACGATGTCCCCGAGTTACCCGAAGAAATCGCAGTGCAGTGGCAGAATCTTAAGTTTGATGCACAACAGTTTCTGGGGGCAGTCGGTTTGTCTGAACCTGCAGGTGAAAAAAACTACAGCGCACTTGAGCAAGTCTGGAGCCGCCCCACCTGTGAATTCTGTGGAATCACTGGCGGCTACACCGGTGAAGGATTTAAAACCGTCTTACCCTCAAGAGCCAGCTGTAAAATCAGTTTTCGGCTGGTCGGCCAGCAAGATCCGCAAAAAATACTGGCAAGCCTGCGCAAGTACATTGAAGATCATCTCCCGTCCGACTGCAGTGTCGAGTTTAAAAACCACGGTGCATCACCGGCAACCGTTATGTCTATCGACAGTCCGGCATTTGCAAAAGCCCGACAGGCACTGAGCGATGAATGGCAGTCAGAGGCCGTCTATGCAGGTTGTGGCGGATCGATACCGGTGGTCGGCGACTTCCACAACTACCTGGGTATGGACAGCCTGCTGATTGGCTTTGGACTCGATGACGATCAGATCCACTCACCTAATGAAAAATATGATTTACGCAGCTTTCAAAAAGGCATCAATAGCTGGATAAGAGTTCTCGATGCGGTTACCGGCAAAGGTTAATGGCACGCGC
>CALLLY010000257.1 GCA_938008205.1 uncultured Granulosicoccaceae bacterium | reverse complement strand
GTCTGTTTGTCGATTCGAACAGAATTCTCGAGCCTTTGCTCAACGATATTGCGGTTAAACCGAATCTCAAGCAACAGGTATCGCTAGTCAGTAAGACCCTGTTGAGCCGACCCAACCTGGAAGAGCTGATCGATGACCTCGACCTGCTCTCTACGTTCGATGGCGTCACAAAGGAAGGGCTTATAAAGGCTTTGCAGGACGACATAGAGATTCGCGATACTAATGAGAGTAAGTCGATCTATGTCGTCAGCTACTCACACGAAGACCCCGAGGTTGCGATTGATGTTGTGCAGCACATGATCGATATCTTCCTCAGCAGCACGCAAAATGCCGATCGCTCTGACAACAAGACCGCCCAACGATTCCTCGACATCCAGATTGAGGACTATGAAGCACGCCTAATTGCCGCCGAGCAAAGGCTTGCAGCGTTTAAGCGCAAACATGCAGGCTCACTCCCCGGCGAAGCTGGTGGCTACTACAAGCGTCTTGAGAATATTGTACAGTTAGAGCGCACAGCGGAACTCGAACTACAGGAAGCGATAAATCAACGCAACACACTGCGTGCGAACCTTTCGGAAGAAGAACGTAAAATCCAGAGTTCTGCCCGCAACAGCAGCCCGTTCGACGCAAGAATCAAAGAGCTTCAAGGTCAGCTTGACGAGTTGTTGGTACGATTTACACAACGACATCCTCAAGTGTCTATTCTGCAGCAATCAATTGAGGACCTAAAACAACAGAAAGCTCGCTCAGGTGGTGGTAGCAGCAATTCAAACAGGCTGTTGCAGAGCAGTATCGTTTACCAGGAGCTATCAGCTCTACTGGCAGCAGCAGAGGCAGAGGTCGCCAAGCTGCAGGTACGTACGGCCAACTACTCATCCCGCGTGCAGGCTCTGGAAAGCACTGTCGACAGCATTCCTGCAGTTGAGGCAGAGCTCACCCAGCTGGATCGTGACTACGAAACGGTCAGAGAGCAGCACCAGGTGCTTCTGAACAAGCGTGAAGCTGCACGGATTACCAGTAACATCGAAGAAGACTCGAACGACAAGATGATTCGTGAGATTGATCCACCGTTTGTTCCTTCCCGACCTACTGACCCGGACAGACTGCTGCTGACTGCGCTTACGCTCATCGGAAGCATCATAGCCGGTGTGCTCGTAGCATTCTTCCTCTCACTGCTGAACCCGGTGTTCTACAACAAGCGCGCACTTGAGCATGTAACTCAGCTGCCTGTACTTGGTGTCGTTACACTGAACCACAGTCGCTCGGAACGTGTTGGCAACTTTATGAAACACATCAAGTTCACAGCACTGGCGGTATTACTTCCAATAACGTGTGCAGTCCTTCTGTATACCTTGCTGAACAATACCACCCTTTATGAAAACCTGAAGTTCTCAGCCGACGGTGACACCACCGTCGCGGCTCTCGAGAAGTAAAGGCTAGATGGTTAAACGAGTAATACTATGAGCGCAATAGAACAAGCATTCGCCAGAAAGAGTATGCAGAACCGCGACAGCGGCCCTGCAGAAGGCTCCATCCGGCAGAGAGCTCAATACGATGACGATATCGCTGCCGATCGTATGGCACCACGCGATTCGTTAATGACACCGGAACGCACTGCCAACAGCCGACCTTCGAACGACGGTTATTTCGAGTTGCCTTATGACAAACTGGATGCCGAAGGTTTGGTGGCAGCCGCAGGCACACGCAATCAGTTGTCAGAAGAATACCGCGCCATCAAGCGTCCGATTCTGTCTGCGATCGATGTTGCCAAATTTGATGGCATCAGAAACTCCAACATCGTCATGGTGACCAGCTGCGTTTCTGGCGAGGGCAAGACTTTCTCAGCCATTAATCTGGCGATCAGTATTGCGATGGAAAGAGACCGATCAGTGCTTCTGATAGACGGCGACGTCACCAACCCAAGTGCGGGTGAACGTCTGGGCTTCAGACCCAAGCAGCGTGGCCTGACAGATCTGCTACTCAATCCAAATCTGCGCGTTGAAGACGTGGTCTGCCAGTCAGATATTAAAAACCTTAAGTTTTTGCCAGCTGGCAGTTCAACGCATCATGTCACGGAGCTACTCTCCAGTCGTGCCATGGGCGAGCTGGTAGACAACTTGTCCAGTAGCTATAAAGACCGTGTCATCGTCTTTGATACTGCGCCCATACTGCTTACCAGTGAAGCATCCATTATTGCTGACCTCGCTGGGCAGATTGTGTTTGTAGTGGCCGCTGAATCAACTACTCAGGGAATGGTTTCTGATGCCTTGAAAATGGTCAACAATCATAGTCGCGTTGGTTATGTGTTGAACAAAACACGTAAGAAGCAATCCAATATCTACGGCTATGGTTACGGTTATGGCTACGGGCACAAATAGTCAATAAATCGTTCTGATCGCAGTGGCACGTATGTAGTGCCACTGTGTTATTCCAGGCAAGTTGACCTGTGAACCACCTCCAAAATCCGGACTGCAAGCGCTCTTCAACAGAGCACCACATAGCATTTCGCAAATATCTTCCTGCATCACTACCTGTGAAGGCATAGACTTCGCATACTACGTGTTGTTGTGCCATGCCTTCATGGTGCGCCTTGGCGAAATCTCCGGAGACATCAGTTGACCAAGCGAATCTATAAACTCGGCGGCCTGCTCGCAATCACTTTACTGGCCTACTCCGGCAGCTCCAGTGCCGAATTTGTTGTAGCTCGATATCTCGAGTTCGGAGCAACAGCCACAGACAATCCTCAGCTACTCGATGCCGGCAGCGATTCTGAACTGGTCCTCACAGTAAAACCTTCTGTTGAACTCAAATTCACTGGCAACAGATTTGGATCAGTAGTGGTAGGTGAGGTCGAGCATTTTCAATATACCGACTCGAAGGTAGATATTACTGATCCTCGGATATTTGCCAGAACACGCGGTACGCTGATCGATAATCTTCTGTATCTCGACACCACACTGACATATTCGAAGCTGGCACCGGACAACAATTTTCTGCGCCCAACCGACGACGGTGATGCAGCGCTGAATCTAAAAGCGCGCTTGTTTGTGTACCGGGAGTTCGGGCAACTGGCAGAGCTTTATGTTGGTTTTAATCACGCTTCGTTTTTCGAACAGGCTGACGAGCCCGCTACCTCGCGAGACAACGGCATTGATTTTTCAATCGGGCGAAACCCGAAATATGGCGGTTTTCTTTGGGGATTCGGCGGCTACTACAGTGAAGACGAATCAGATACTAATTTTTTCAAGAACAGCAGTCTCTATGGTTCTGTAGGCAGCACCATTTCCAAGACACTCTACGCCGAGGTTTCCGCCGGTACGGAATATCGCGAATTTGTTACCGGCCGGGACACAGCAGCGCCAACCACGGTGGAAGATGAGGATTCTTCATTATGGGAGGCTGGTGTCACCTGGACACCGAATGAAAGTACCAAGTTGTACGCAGGCTATGGCGAACGATTCTTTGGACGCGGACCCAGCCTGGAACTCACTCACCGCTTATCAAGCTCTATTTTTAAAGCAACCTATACCCGTGACGTTACGCGCTCCGGACCGTCGCTGAATACCATCACACCGCTGAGCAACAACACCGATAATTCACTGGTGGATCCATCGACTGTAAATATTGACAGTTCTAACCTGTCGTCAGAACTTAATGAGCCGTTTGTAGACAACAGACTTAAATTGTCTTACAAGCTAACCGGAAGACGCTCGGATCTGATTATCGACGGCGTTTACTCAGAGCAGGACCAGCTCTCCGGTAATGAGACAATTAAAACCTGGCTTGGTCGCCTTGTGTTTGATCGCAAGTTATCTGACTTGACGTTGCTGAGACTTCAATACGACTACCAGCAAAGCGATGCACCACTGCGAGCAAACCGCAACTATACCGAGAACCGTTTCGCCGTGAAGTTTATTCTCAACTTCGACAAAGTCGACTCATCAAGAGACGATGAATTTGCCGAATAACAGCAGAACTCAATCCCGTTAGTAAGACAAAACAGCGCTTCTGGTAAGCGCTGTTTTTATTTCTGCATACTGCTTTATAAACCCTACGTAAGCCGCTTTTTCCAAATTATTATTCCTATGTCACCCATTCGTGTTGAATCGCTAACGTCGGGGCAGTACTTTCAAAGCAACGAAACAACAAGACACAATTCCTGTGTCTTTAGGAATGTAAAACTTAGAGAACAACTGATCTATAACTCATAGGAGTGCACGCCTCATGGGGTATGATTCGCCCCGTCTAATCACTAAATTATCAGCCATTGCCACGTCACCGTAGTGAGATCAATTTCACTGTATTTTCTGTGAATAATCAGTAACCTCCGGTGTCCCGACAACCGCTGTACAAGCTGCATGAAATCAGAATCTGCTCTTATAGATCAACAACCCGACCGCGCTAGTAGCCAATCGAGATCCAGCGGTAAGTTAACCCTGTCAAACATAGGTCCGTGGTCATGGTTTGTACTCGACTATGCCATCGCGTACGTTTGTGCAGCACTGGCATTTTGGCTTACTCCTCACAGCATACAAATACAGAATCAAACAGTCACAGGTGAGCATGTCGGGCAAATGGCCTTTTGTTTCGGATTCGGTCTTTGCTTTGCACTAATTGCGCATATTGTCGGCTTCCACGAACCTAACCAGAAACGAACGACACTTCGACTGTTGGGCCTGTGTGCGTCAATCTCGTTCGCCGCTATCATTGTTTTAAATATTGAATTGTTGCTTTTACATTATTTGGTGGTCGGGCGTCTTATCACTGTATTTACATTCGTTGCTGCAACCATTGGATTATTCACCATCCGGGCACTGGTTGTCGGGCTCGCAGACCAGCACGTTGTTGGTTTCGTCGGATCTGAAAAGTTTATTGACCAGGCACCCGGAGTCGACACATTGCTGATTGCGCAGGGTGTTAGAACGGTTTCGCTGGTACTCGACGGTACTGAAACATTTTCACTACGCAGCTGGGCCGCCAGAAATAATGTCAACCAGGTTGTGATAGACCCAGAAGACCCGATGGCTCCTTCAGAAGCGGACCTGCTGGGTCTGATAAACAACAATCTCAATGTTTCAACCTACACCAGCTTTATCGAAAAGCTGTACCAACGAATTCCAAACGATCACATTAACGCAAAGTGGGTCATCGACTGCCAGTCTGATCACACAGTGGTTTATAACAATGCGGTGAAACGGGCACTGGATATCATCGTTGCGTCGATTGCGTTGGTACTGTTGCTGCCGGTGTTTGTAGTGGCGGTAGTGTGCGTGAAACTGGACAGCCCCGGCCCCATCGTTTTTCGCCAGACACGGGTTGGTCAATTCGGCAAGCTCTTTACCATGTTCAAAATAAGAACAATGGTGCAACATGCAGAGGAAGGCGGCGCACAATGGGCCACATTGTCAGACACACGAATTACAAAAGTTGGCCAGTTCCTTCGCAAAAGCCGAATCGATGAAATTCCTCAGCTGATCAACGTACTCATGGGAGACATGTCATTGGTTGGGCCGCGACCGGAACGCCCCGAGTTCACAACCGAACTGGAATCGAAAATCCCCTACTTTGTCCACAGAGTTCTGGTGAAGCCCGGAATCACAGGATGGGCACAGGTTAACGCCGGCTACGCGGCCAGCGAAGCAGAAGCATCAACCAAGCTGTCGTTCGACTTGTACTACGTAAAGAATATGTCGTTTGGACTTGATCTGAGAGTATTGCTCCGAACCATCTCAAGCTTTGCAGCTGGCGCCAGATAGTTACCAAAGACTTAATGCCGGACAATCGAAGACGTCGCATTGAAATCGCGCACTTCGCCATTTCCCCAGCACAAAAAAAGCCCTCGCAACGCGAGGGCTTTTTAATTTACAGCAAACTGACTGACTTAGAACGACTTAGCGAACAAGACTCGGTAATCAGTCACATCTGTTGAGCTATCCAGCACGTTCACGCGAGTGCTGATACTCATATCCCCACCAAGCGCATAACCAGCGTCGAAGCGAATTTTACTGTCGTCACCAACGTCACCCTGATCGGCTTCATAAGTCAAACCGAGGCTTAAATCACCCGCGCTCCAACCAGCCTTTGCGCTGATAGTTTGCTTGTCGTTATCCAGATCTTTAAACGCCAGGCCAACAGAGGCACCTGCCAATGAGAATGTAGCACCCACCGACATAACAGTGGCGTCAGCAACGCTACCAAAACCCAGTCCGATTCCAAAACCACCAGCGTTGAATTTGACACCAGCAGCGATTCGATCACTACCACCGCCGGCTTTATCGCCATTCAGAGTACCGACAGGTGACCAGTTCAGACCAACAGTTGCAGAGCCGAAGGTACCTGTGTAGCTGATACCACGCTCTTCACCACCCACGTCAGCAAGAATATCGCCGGCAACCTGACCGTATTCAGACGCGTCAGGCACTTCACCAATTCTCAGATCGCCAAAGTCGCCTTTGAAACCAACATGAATGTTATCAGCAGATGCCGTTCCGTCGTTTGCTAAACCCAGATCCACGCGCCAGTTACCGTATCCGGTCAGTCCGTTATTCAGCTCGTGTGATGCAGCAATGTTGAGCATAGAGTCATCAGAAGAGAACGCGAGTTCACCCGGCTCTGAGGTGATTTCTCCGGCATCGTTCCGCTCAGGGTCTTTGTCACTGCCACCCAAGATAATCCCGATGTAGCCTGTAAGAGTGACATCTGCCTGTGCGGCTGGTGCAGCCACTGCACTGGCAACAACCATTGCCGCGGCGATTTTAGTTAATTTCATTGGTTTGCGAACCCCCAAATGTTCGTTTGGCTGTGTGTGATTTTTATGTAGGAACAAGCCAGAGAGCGCCCGGATTACTTCGCTTCCTTGCTATCACAACAGACACACTCCATGAGGGCAGATTATCTTCGATGGGTATACTTTGCAAATTTCTGTTACGCGATCGAAGGATTTCAACAAACCTGAATTATTTTCTTCATTAACTACGACAAACCTTGGCGTTTACAGACTAAAACACGAACATCAGGCAAAAAAAAGGGCGCATTAAGCGCCCTTTTTCCATTACTGAAGACAGCCGTTAAACGCTGGAGCGGCCTTTTTGAATAAGCCCCAGTACAAACAACAGTACACAGGCACCAATAACTGCGGTAATTATTGAGGCAATTGATAAACCGCCCGTGGCAGATGCAAACCCGAGCATACTCGCCAACCAACCACCCAGAAACGCGCCGATAATACCGACAATGATATTGGTAACAACATTGCCCGATCCGGTCTTCATGATGATGCCCGCCAGCCAACCTGCAACGGCACCAAGCACTAGCCAAATGATTAAACCTACTGGATCCATGGGGACCTCCTTTACTTTGGGCTACAGCACCACCTCGGTGCTGTTTGAGCACCTTAAAATCATACCAAGACAAACCATATGTATTTGATTATGTTGCTTTTTTTAACCAATTTACGATATTAATTCCCGGCAAAAATCCATCCGTACCGGCACCCCGATCAACCCACTACACCGATCAACCCAGCACCCCGGTCAACGAAGTGCCACGGACTTACGAAATATCGCAATAATTGCCTGATCCGGTCTGGCAGTTGAGCCCCTGTAAATATCAGCGGTGCATTTTCGATACTCGGTTATTTTCTCTGCACGCAGCAGTAGCGAAAAAGCACCCTCAAAGCCGGCGTTATGAAAGTGCTCCGCATTGATTCCAATAACGTAAAGCGCTCCGTCGCGGCCCACTGCCAGCAGGTTTTCCAGCACGCCAGGGCCCAAGTGCCCATGGGTAAAAGTACCGGCAGAAACCACACCGCCATAATTCCGCGGCATCTCACCCAGACCCTCGGTTAGATCCAGGCAATACAAATCTCGATAGACACACTTGTGTCTCGCCACTCCAAGCATTTCAGCAGACAGATCAACTCCATCGATTTCCCCACTGCCGACAAGGTATTGAGCGACCAGACCGGTTCCACACCCAATATCAAGCACCGGAACATCTTCACCGGCCGCATGTTCCGAAACAAAAACATCCGCTATTGTTTGCGGATAGGAATACCCAAGCGCATCAGCGAATTGCTCATCGTATATCGGAGCAAACTCACGATAGTAACGAGTATTGTCGTTACTGTTTTTTAAGGCGTAAGCTCCATTCAACAGCCTTTGCGCCTGATCTTCCTTATTTCCCATCTGTTTATCCCCCGACGATCTGCCACGGTAAGGTTGCATACTTCCCAGGCTGACTACATATCCCCACATTATTGCTGAACAGGGATCACAAGTGTTTTTCCACTCAAAGGTTTTCCTTTCCTGAGCGGAATCCCACTATTACCACAAGCTTCAAGGTAATTTGTAGTTATGAAAAACAAATGGAAATCAAATCAGGTCAGGGCCGCTCAGGCGTGGCTAACTGCAACGTGGCCACAGTTGTTCGCTGCCGGGCGTGACCTGAAACCGTTAAGCCTTAAAATTCATAAAGACATTCTGCAACATCCAAACAGACCTGCAGAAATTTCAAGAAGAGCTTTGATGGAGGCATTGAAGCGCCACACGACAAGCTTCGGGTATCTCTACGGCATCATAAAGTTTTCGCATCGGCACACCCTGGCAGGCGAACCGGAAGAGATCATATTTCCGGCTCACAAACAGTGGGCAAAACAAACACTGCGAAAAGCACAGAAACTTTCTCAGGCAACCAGTCGTCGAGGCGCCCGAAACAGAAATGTTGCACCAGTCGGCAGACCGACACGAGTTCGAAGTGCACCCAGGAAAGCAGCGGACACTCGCATAACTTATAAAAAATCCCGTCGCCGAATTGCCGTCAAACCTGCCACACCAAGCCCCTTAGTCGCTGCATAAGTCACAGCTTCGATGTAAGCGCTATATCGAATAAGACACAAACCAGCGGATTCGGTACAGTGTGGGTAACAGGAGAATAATCATGTTACCCATTGAAAATAATACTGCCTGCGGTAAGTTGCTATGAGCAGCAGCGCTTCAGTAACTGCCGCCCCTGAGGTGATTAGTCACCTCGAATCTCAGATACAACAACACAGCATTAAGTACCTGGTGCCAAGCTATGTTGACATGCACGGCATCCCGAAGGCCAAGATGGTACCGGTTGCCTATCTGCAACGTATGTTAGGTGGATCTGAGTTGTTCACGGGTGCGGCGCTCGATGGGGTGCCACAGAATATGGCCGATGACGAAGTTGCCGCCGTTCCCGATCCTGATTCTTTTATGGTGGTTCCCTGGCGTGACGACACCGGCTGGTTTGCCAGTGACCTGTGGTACCAGGGCAAACCTTTTGAACCTTGCAACCGCGGTATTTTAAAGCGTGTACTGGCCGACGCGGCCTCTCGCGGCTACAAAGTTAATTGCGGTATAGAAGCAGAGTTCTTTGTATTTAAGGACGATGGCGCTTCAGAACCCAATGCAATAAGTGACCTGAAAATACTCGAAAAGCCGGCTTACGACAGCGTGCGCCTGATGGACAACCTGGATTCCTGGCTGAGTAAAACAATCGATGCTATGAATGACCTTGGCTGGAGTGTCTATTCATTTGATCATGAAGATGGTGTCGGCCAGTTTGAAATAGATTTTCAGTATGCCGATGCACTCACCATGAGTGATCGATTTGTTTTTCTGCGGGTCATGGCCAATGAGTTCGCAAGACAGCACGACTGCTACGCTTCGTTTATGCCAAAACCATTTGCTGACAAAGCAGGTAGCGGCGCGCACTTTAATATGTCTCTGGCTGATATCACTACCGGCCGCAATTTGTTTGAAGCTGAAGGTGGCTCAGATGCTTATGGACTCGGTATCTCTGAATTGGGTTATCAGTTCACAGCGGGAGTTATGAAACACCTGCCGGCGATTCTTGCGCTGTCAGCACCCACCATTAATAGCTATAAGCGCCTTATCATGAAGGGCAGCACCTCCGGCTATACCTGGGCTCCATGCTTTACCTCGTGGGGAGGTAACAATCGCTCTAATACCGTACGCATTCCCTCCGATGGTGCCCGTATCGAGTTGCGCGCTGCAGACAGCGCCTGCAATCCTTATCTCGGTATGGCACTGATGATCGCCGCTGGCGTTGAGGGCATTGAAAACTCTCTGACTCCCGACCCGGCTAATGACGTCAACCTGTTTGAACAAACAGAGCAGTTCCGGCAGCAAAGAAATATTCAGTGGCTTCCTCGCAGTCTGGACGAAGCGATCACCGCGCTCGAATCAGATCCGTTAAGCAAACAGGTTATGGGAGATAAAATGCTGGAATCCTGGGTAGAAACAAAAAGACAGGAAGTGCTTCTATATAACAACCATGTCAGTGATTGGGAACGCGATCGCTACTTGAAGATGTTTTAGTTTTAGTCTTTGGCATCAGACAGCGCACTTTATAAAAACTGATCAAAAAGACGATCCGGGTTGTGTTAAAAATTCAATCTCTTCCGGACTGGATTGTCTACCCAGCACTTTGTTTCTATGTGGATAACGACCAAACCGTTCGATGATGGCCTTGTGTCTGAGCTCATAGTCGAGGTTGTTTTCACGACCCAGGTCAGTAAACAACTGTAACGCTACTTCATGCACCTTTACTGATTCGCTGTGCATATAGGGCATATAAAGGAATACTCTTTTCTGCGGTGCTAGCTGCTGATCTAACCCGAGTGCCACCGCCTCCTGTGCCAAGGCCAAAGAAAGAGGATCACTGGCAAACGCCGCAGCGGAATCCCGATAGAAATTTCTTGAAAACTGATCCAGCACAATGATCTCAGCCAACCGGCCTTCAGCATCGGTACGCCAGTCAAACAGTTCCGATTGCGCGGCACTTTGGTGAATTACCGAAAAACGCGCTTTTAACTCCTGATCAAACTGATCGTCTTTTTTAAACCATAACGTGGAGTCAATTTCGTCAAACCAGAATTTGATTATCTCTGCCGGTGGTGTCACTGACATACCTGTCTCCATAGCTGTTTCGAGGGTTAATCATCGATCGGAAAAAGTTCAAAATCGACTAACTCGCTCCAGAAGCCAAACCAGTCTTCAAACAATTCGGGGGAGTCAGTTTCCATTAGCTGAAAACACACATGGCTTTCGCGATTTACCCACGAATTCAGGTAATACAATCCTTCAGGAAGCATTCGGCCATTGCTTGCCATTCGATCATAGATGGTTTCAATTGAACCATCTTTAAACCGTTCAACGACGATGTATTTTTTCACATAGTCGCCCCGACCTGCCAGGGCACAAACTCATGATCTCCCAGCCCGTGTTGTTCACTCAAAGACTTTTCACCGGAGGCGACCGACAGCAACAGATTAAAAATTTCTTCACCCACCTCGGGAATACTTGCGCCATCTGAAACAATACGGCCTGCATTAACATCCATGTCATCAGACAGTCGCTCATACATGGTAGTGTTTGTCGCGATCTTAATGCTCGGTGAAGGCTTACACCCGTAAGTAGATCCGCGGCCTGTGGTGAAGGCAACCAGGTTGCATCCACCCGCAACCTCACCGGTAATAGACGCAGGATCGTAGCCCGGTGAATCCATAAACACGAAACCGCTGCGATCTATCTTTTCAGCATAACGGTAGACGCCATTCAACCGCGTAGTGCCTCCTTTTGCGACCGCACCGAGGGACTTTTCTAAAATGGTCGTCAGGCCACCCAGCTTATTACCCGGCGACGGATTGTTATCCATCGACCCGCCATTTCGCTCTACGTAATTCTCCCACCATAAGATTCTGTCGATGAGCTTCCTGCCGGTCGCCTCGTCAACGGCGCGACGCGTCAACAGGTGCTCGGCCCCATACACCTCGGGCGTTTCTGCAAGCACTGCAGTACCGCCATTACGCACCAGCATATCCGCCGCATAACCCAGTGCCGGATTAGCGGTAATGCCAGACCAACCGTCTGATCCACCACATTGCAAAGCGAGTTTAAGGGTCGACGCCGGGCAGGCTTCGCGTTGAACATCATTGGCAAGTGGCAACATTTCTTTGATGCGAGCAATACCGGCCGCCACAGTTTTCTTGTGACCGCCAACAGACTGTATATTCATTGTTCTGAACAAAGCACCACGCTCTATGCGATAACGTTCTGCAAGGCTTGATATCTGGTTAACCTCACACCCCAGGCCAACCATCATTACCCCGACAACATTGGCATGTTGCGCAAAACCCCATAACACACGTTGCAGGTTGTCAAAGCCATCGCCACTGTCAGCAAGACCACAGCCGGTGCTGTGTGAAAATGCCACGACACCGTCAATATTCGGATAATCCGCCAGCAACGCCGGATCAAACGCATTGGCAATATGCTGTACTGCCGTCGCTGAACAATTAACGCTTGAAAGTATCGCAATATAATTACGCGTCCCTACCTGACCATCAGCGCGTTTATATCCCTGAAACTGTGCCTGATCCGACACCGGCAAAACATCTTCAGATACTGATTCTGTACAGTATTCATAGTGATAGTCAGTGCCTCTGAACTCAATATTGTGAGTATGTATATGCTCACCCTTGTTGATGGCCCGCGTTGCATAACCGATCGTTTGCGCGTATTTGATTACTGCGTCACCTTCGGCAATATCTGCTACAGCAAGCTTGTGGCCTCTCGCCACAGCGTCTAACAACACAACCCCGTCTATGGTTTCTTTTTCAGCAAGATCACGCAGAGCCACGACAACGTTGTCTTTTTCCGACAAGCGAATGGTGCCAATACTTTGATCAGGCTTGGTATGAAAACTGATGACTGATTCAGATGAGCTCATGACGCCTCCAGATAGTCGGCAATGTACTGTGTAACAATCTCTTCAATAGAAGACTCGATCGGCAACCCCATATCCTGACCGCGTTGCGTGTCTGCGTACTTTGGCCAGCTCTCACATATCGTTGATATCGCCTGGTCTTTTTGCAGAACATGTTCTCCCAGATGACGATTACCCGCAGCGCGTTTTAGCGCATCCATCATTTCCTGAACTGAAACGTTTAAGGCTGGCAATCCTACCGCTCTGTCAGAACCAAGCACTTCGGGGGCCAGTTCAGCAAGCTTGATAAGACCGTCAACAATACTCTTATAACCCAGCACCGGCATGACCAGAGACGGATCGACTGGGATAACACAGGGTTCACCGTTGAGTGGCTCGCGAAACAATCCACTAACAAAACTGGAAGCTGCCTGATTCGGCTTACCCGGGCGCACAATCACTGTAGGCAGACGCGCACTGCGTCCATCAAAAAATCCTTTGCGACTGTAATCATTAATCAATAGCTCACCGATAACTTTAGTCATGCCATAAGTGGTACGAGGAGTCTGCTTGGTCTGATCATTGACAACATCAGGCATATCATCGCCGCCAAACGAAGCCACCGAGCTTGCAAAAACAACGCGCGCGTTATTTTTCTGTGCGCGTATCTCTTCAAACAGGTAACGGGTACCATCCAGGTTCACACGCATGGCAAGATCAAAGTCTGTCTCTCCCTGGCCACTGACAATCGACGCCAAATGAAAGACAACATCAAACGATTGTTCAAACAGAGAGGTCACATAAGCACTGTCACTTATGTCGCCAAAACTGGTGGTCACCCGCTTATCTTCTCGCAGGCCATCGTGCCAGAATGGTGGATCGGCATTGTCAGTCAGTACAATCGATTCTATCGGTTGGTCACTTATATCAAGCTTACCCCGGTGCAGGCACTCCATGGCAACACGCTGACCAACAAAGCCTGCCCCACCGGTAATTAAAATCTTCATAGTATTCTCAAGCTGGTATTTCGGACAACGATTGTCATCCCGAAATCAGGATCAATGGTTGTGTCGCGGTAACTTTTCAGTCACCCGATGAAAGGCCTCAGATAACTCAACACAAGCCCCGTGCGACAATTGCCCCACAGTAGTACGATAAATATTCTGCCAGGGTGTTTGATCTGCCGGTATTGCAGGTGGCTCGTTTTCTTCGGCGCGACGCTTAAGCTCTTCATCGTCTACCAACATATTTACCGAGCGGTTGTTCATATCAATGCGGATAATGTCGTTAGTCTGCAATAACGATAAACCACCACCGGTCGCCGATTCCGGTGAAGCATTCAGTATAGAAGGACTTGCCGAGGTACCTGACTGACGCCCATCACCGATGCAAGGCAGCTCTGTCACACCGGCCTTGATCAATGCATCCGGCGGCTGCATGTTCACAACTTCGGCCGAGCCGGGCCACCCGACCGGGCCTGAGCCACGCATCACCAGAATACAGCTGGCATCGATGTTCAACGAAGGATCATTCAGTCTGTCGTGATAGTCTTCGGAGCCTTCAAACACAATCGCACGACCTTCAAACACTCCTTCACTCCCCGCAGCACTTAAAAACCGACGGGCGAATTCCTCGCTGATCACACTGGTTTTTAATACTGCCGAGTCAAACAGATTTCCAGACATCACCAGAAAGCCCGCTTTTTCACGCATCGGCGCACTGTAGGACCTTATCACCCGCTGATCACTGGACTTTACGTGAGCGATATTGGCACCAATAGTCTGCCCATTAGCAGTCATGGCATCTTTTAGTTTGCCTTGCCTGTGCAGCTCACCCAGTACAGCCGGTACACCACCGGCACGATGAAAAGACTCACCAAGATATTCACCTGCCGGCTGCATATTCACAAGCAAAGGAATGTCATATCCGTGGGTCTCCCAATCCTGAATGGTCAGTGGCACATTCATACAACTGGCAATAGCATTGACATGCACCGGGGCATTGGTAGAACCACCAATCGCAGAATTTAACGCGATGGTATTTTCAAAGGCTTCGCGTGTCATGATTTTCGATGGTGTCAGATCTTCCTCTACCATCGACACAATTCTCCGGCCGGTTTCATAGGCAATCTGCAAACGCTCCCGATACGGGGCCGGTATCGCCGCACAACCGGGCAACGACATGCCAAGCCCTTCTGCCAGTGCATTCATCGTCGACGCCGTACCCATGGTGTTGCAGTGGCCCGGGGAAGTCGCAGAAGACGCAGTAATTTCCATAAACTGCTCATAGTCAATCTCACCGGCAGCAAGCTTTAAACGAGATTCCCAGACTATGGTTCCTGAGCCCGACAGCTTGCCGTCATACCAGCCATCCAGCATCGGCCCACCGGAAAGCACAATGGCAGGCAGGTTTGCTGTCGCCGCTGCCATCAGGCATGCCGGTGTCGTTTTGTCACAGCCGGTGGTTAGCACCACACCATCAATCGGATAACCATGCAGCACTTCCACCAAACCAAGGTAGGCAAGATTACGGTCTATGGCCGCGGTGGGACGTCGTGTGGTTTCCTGAATCGGGTGCACAGGAAACTCAATGGCAATACCACCGGCCTCACGAATACCTTCACGCACTCGCTTGGCGTTTTCCAGATGCGCTCGATTGCAGGGTGAAAGATCACTACCGGTTTGTGCAATTCCGATAATCGGCTTACCCGACTGTAGTTCCTGCCGCGTCAATCCGTAGTTCAGATAGCGTTCGACATACAGCGCCGTCATCGACGGGTTGCCGGGGTTATCAAACCACGCCTGACTCCGACGTTTGAACCGGGTATTTTCGTCGCTCACATTTCCTCCAGGTATTCTGTCAATTTGCTGTGTAGGGTATCAGCCCGCTGCAGAAGCAGACAAGGTATGGCATCGAACATCGACTAAGCGCAAAATACCGGCAACGTCGACCTGATCAATACTTATGACCACGCATCCTGATCTCGATCTCAACAAAACTATCCGTCCGGGTCTGGACATACTGGCCAATGAAATCGTTATTGGCCTGAAGAAGCGCACCCGCTTTAAAGTGAACAAAGCGGTTTACCAGCCAGGCCTGGTCATCGACAACCCCACCATTTCTCTGCTCGATTATGAACTGGCAAAAATAGAGCAGTGCCACGCCGAACTGGGTCGCTACGCGTTTGCCACGCAGGATGCCTTCAGTGATGTCAGTCAGATTGGTAATGCCATCAACCGGCAAGCACCGACCAGTCCGGTAAAGAAAATGGCCAGCGGTGTCGGTCCAAGACTCATTGATTTTTACCGTGACTGGATACAGCGAGCGTGCCCCGATGGAGAAGACACCAACACTTTCGGTGAAACCGTTACCGCTGACGTCTCGGCACTGCTGGCTATCATGGAACGCGTCAATCTCGGAAAACTGGTCGCTGAATCTAAATTTACCGAAATGCCGGAGGCATTTATTGCAACGAAAGGCGACCGCGAAGGAATGCTTGAATTGATCGTACGTAAAGACCGGGAAGGTAAGGTCATCGAACTTGCCGAAGCATTAGCCAGTCACTACGATCTCGACAAACAGCACGCGATTGACGTATTCAAGTTTATGATTGAAGTTACTGTCGACATCGAAGTGGACTACCTGCGAATGAGACTGCAACAGATCGGTCATTACCCGCCATCATAGTTATCGATCCGTGATTCGTACGTGACATGCAATTGACGCACAATGGCTCTCGTTTTCCGCTATTTAACCACCATGTTCAGGGGACAGCGATAAACTCGGCACTTTACGTGCACCAGCAAGTGGCTGGCACCTACCAGTTGCATTTTCCCGGAGAACCCGATGGCAGACGACAAGCCAAAAAACGATCCAACAGTTGCAGAAAAGCTCCTCAAAGCACGCAAAGTCATTATTTGCGAAGAGATTAATCAAACCATGGCCAAGCGAGTCATGGGTCAGTTACTGGCACTTGCCGAAGATTCATCAGATCCAATTCAACTGTTTGTGAACAGCCAGGGTGGTCATGTAGAAGCCGGCGATAGTATTCACGATGTGATTGGTTATATCGCACCGCGCGTACAAGTGATCGGAACCGGTTATGTCGCCAGCGCCGGCACCCACATTTTTCTTGCAGCAGACAAAGAAGACCGCTTCTGCCTGCCTAACACCCGCTTTCTGATTCACCAGCCAAGTGGTGGCGCCGGTGGTAGTGCGTCAGATATTGCCATTCAGGCCGAGCAAATTATCAAAATGCGTGAAAGACTGGCCAACGTTATCAGCAACCGTACCGGTACAGACATCGATCGTGTAAAACTCGACATCGAAAGAGACAAGTGGATGGACACCCACGAAGCGATTGAGTACGGCATTGTCAGCAAGGTCATCAACCACAGCACAGAAATTTCCTAAAAGCCATTCCGTGAGACGTCCGCCAGTGCGATGCTGGCGGTCGCCCACCCTCCCCTCTCAGGCCATTCCGGCCTGTGTGATCAACAGCTTATTGACCCAATACCGACGCAGCTAACAGTTTCAAGCTTGCAGGAAATTCGTCGGTAACCTTTTGCCCGCCGCACGGTATAACTCAGTATGGAATCGAAATTTTCCACCGCTGATGCCGTTGCCGCCCTGTCTGTGGACAGGTTATCCAACGACACCCAGGAAACAGACAACAGGCAACTGTTTAGCGCCTTTATTGAACACTACCAGCATGGTGTGTTCGGCTTTCTTGGGCGCATGGGGTTTTCACAAACTGAAGCAGAAGACCTTGCCCAGGAAGTGTTTCTTAAAGTCTGGCGCTACCGGGCCTCGTATAATCCGCAAAAGGCTCAGCCTTCAACGTGGTTGTACGCCATTGTTCGCAACACAGCACTGAATAAGTTGCGCTCAACGCGCGGTGATCATACTGAGCTATCCGAGCTTGAGATTGCGGCGGATAAACAATTCCAGCCAGAACAACAACTACAACGGCAACAGACGCAGAAAAAAGTGTCTGCAGCGATTAATAAACTATCGCCGGATGATCGCTGCGCTATTGCTCTTTTTTACCTTGACGATTTATCAGGTGAACAGGCTGCAAACATTCTGCAATGCAGCACTGCAGCTTTCAAAACCCGCCTTTCTCGTGCACGCAACAAGCTCAAAAACATCCTTAACACTATGGATGAAACCAATGACTGACAACGATCAAGATCCACTCGATAAATTACTGGCAGACGGCCTGGTAAAAACGCCAGTCGACTTTACAGAAACCGTATTAAACCGAATTGCGCAAGAAGCACCGTTCGATTACTCACAACGTCGACATGCCAACTCAAAACCACCATCCCGATGGTCTTCAGCAGCGTTGATTGCAAGCACCATTGTGGGCGGCTTTCAGATAATCAGTTTCATTCTGGGCATCTGGATTCCTGTCACAGCGGGGTAACATGGAGAACACTATGCAAGACCAATACAGTGAAGGTAACAGTCCACGCAAGCCACTATTTGCGGCATTGATGTCTGCCGCACTACCGGGCCTTGGGCAGCTTTACAATGGAGAGTTCAACAAAGCGATATGGGTATTTTTGTTGTTTTCTCTGGCGGCAGTTCCACTGATTGTGATTATTGCGTTGTTGCTGCCTTCCGCTCTGACATTGCCCCTGGTCGTCATTGCCACAGCATTCACTATCGGAATCTGGATATACAGCATTATCAACGCGTGGCGTAATGCAACCCACCGACAGAATTTCCAGACCAGAATCTGGCAAACCAGTGGAGTTTACACATTAGTGTTTTTGGTATGTGCGACGGTGATTCTTCCATCAACAATCATGTGGACTCGTAAACATTGGGTAGAACCCTTTCAAACACCCAGCGCAAGTATGGAACCGACAGTGTTGAAAGGGGACTTCTTCTTTGCTGAAAAAAGTTACAACTGTCCGACTTGCCTTAAGAAAGTTAAACGCGGTGATGTCGCACTTTTTGTCTATCCCAATAATCGGAACCTGCACTACATCAAGAGAGTTATTGCCCTTCCCGGTGATGAGGTGACTCTGGAGGGTACAACGCTTACTATCAACGGCGAGCGCCTGAACACCGATGCAGAACCTGAAACAGAATCCTACGACGGCAACACATGGCGAGTACAGTGGTCCGGTGAAGCGTCGAACGAACGCATTGAAATCACTGTAAAACCAGGACACGCATTTGTTTTGGGTGACAATAGATTCCGCAGTAACGACTCCAGATTATTTGGACAGGTGCCCCTTGCAGATATCGTCGGTAAAGCGAGACAGGTGTGGTTTTCAAAATCACCCGAAGGCATTCGCTGGTCCAGAATCGGCCACATGCTCAACTGATTCAAAGGCACAATGAATACACCCACCAAAATTAACACCATTGTCGATGCCGGTCTGTGCATCGGCTGTGGTCTTTGTGAAGCGCTTGCCAGCCGTGTATCTATGCAGACTACGGCATCCGGTTCACTCAGGCCATCACCAATGGATGGCTTTACTGAAGCGGAAGAGTCACTACTGTGCAGCGTTTGCCCGGGCATTCATATTACCCCTGCAATCGCCAATAGCGGCGACACCGATCCTGTGTGGGGACAACATCTGCAAATGCACTATGCATGGGCTACCGATAGTCAAACACGTTATATCGGTGCGACCGGTGGCGTGTTAACAGCACTCGGGCAATACCTGATCAAAAGTGGGCAAGTAAAATTTGTTTATCATGTAAAAGCAGATGATCAGCAACCGCTACACAGCCACGCTTGTATGAGTGAATCATCAGCTCAGGTGCTTGACGGTGCCGGGTCCCGCTACGCGCCTGTAGCACCACTAACCGGGCTGCAAACAGCGCTTGATCGCAATCAGCCATTCGCCGTTATTGCCAAACCCTGCGACTTAAGCGCTATTGAAAATCTGGCAGCAAAAGATGCACGTATAAAGCAATTGATCAGATTTCGCTTAACCATGGTGTGTGGCGGCCAATCCACTGCAAAGAAAGCTCGGGACGTTCTTAACAAAGCCGGCATAAAAGAATCAACAGTCACCTTGTATCGCCATAGAGGGCACGGAAACCCGGGACCAACACGCATAGAAACTGATGACGAGCGCAGCCTCGAAATCTCCTACCAGGATCTGTGGCAGGACGAAGCCGGCTGGCAACTGGAATCCCGATGCAAGCTATGTCCTGATGCGCTGGGAGAGTGTGCTGACGTTGCCGCCGCCGACGTTTGGCCTGGTGGCAGCCCGACAGGTGAAGACGCCGGTTTTAACGGCGTAGTCGTACGAACCGAGGCCGGACGTGAGCTGATAAATAAAGCGACAAACGCAGGATACCTAACGCAGGGCGAACCGATCACTACCGATCAGTTTAATGACTTTCAGCCACATCAGGTAAAGAAAAAGCAGACGCTGAAATGGCGTTATCTCGGATTGGAACGTGCAGGTCTGCCCACTATTAACGCGCCACTTAGCAGGCTCGACACACTTGCCGAGCAACTGCCAGTGGAGCAACGCAGCGCAGAAACAACCGGTACGATGAAACGCTTCGGATCTGCCGGAGACGACAGCTAAACGGTTTTAGCTCCCGCATCAACAATTAGCCGCTCAATAGCTTCATAAGGTTGCGCGCCGACGACACCACTTTGCCCCGCAACGTAGGTGGGAACGCCGGTCACACCATAGTGTCGTGACTTACTCCAGTCTTCATCAACCAGGGGTTGGTGAGAT
>CALLLY010000256.1 GCA_938008205.1 uncultured Granulosicoccaceae bacterium | reverse complement strand
CGTCATTGGCTGGCCGACAACTTAATTCGTTCAGCCTGCAATCGCTCCAGCACATCAAGCGTCCACGGACCGGCACACACCATCATGCGACTGGGAATAGAAATCACATGCGGATCAAGGCCTGCCTGCAAAAGCGCTGGGTGGCTGCTGGTCATTTGTGCCCTTGAGTAGGTTCCCGGGCTGTATGGAGAATCGATGAGTGCATCAGGTGCCATATTAATGATCTGTTCAAGCGACAGTTGTCCATAGGTTTCTATGCCCGCATCTGTTGCGGCATTGCGCCAGCCGGCGAGCTCCATTAACTGACCGCGCAAAGAACTGGCGCCACTGGTATAACCGTTGGGATCATACACGGCAGCAACGGGCCGTGGCTCTGAAACCGGCTCAAGACTATTCAGACGCTGCTGCAGGCCTGCGATAATAGCGTCACCACGCTCGGTTTGCCCCAGCCAACCAGCAACTGCGCGTATATTACTGAACAGCGTGTCAAAGTCGTTAGCGATAGGCAGTGACTCTACACGCAAGCCAACTTCACGCAACAGCTTTACCGTATGAAGGGCTGTGTACTGACCGGCAATGACAACATCCGGTGCAAGCCTGAGGATCTTTTCTGAATAGCCCTTGTTGGCCGGATACTGGCGGGCTTTTTCATAAAAGTAGGAACCGGCGCTATCGTGAGACAGGTTGGTCAGGGTCAGAATCTGCTCATCATCGGCCAACAACAGCGCTAACTGATCAGCACATAGATTGATTGAGGCCACACGAGGCAGATCTGCCGCAACACCAGGAGATGTGAATGCGGCAAGCACTAACGCAAATAGCCAACAGTATCCTGGTTTCATTGTGAAAGTGTGCGCGGCGGCAAGCACTTACCGCCGCGCCGTTCAAGCTACTGAACGAAGTTTAAGCCGGCAGGGTTCAGGGTGGTCTGAAGATCTGCACCGACTTGCGACCCATCAGCAGGGTTTAACACCACCACTCTGGGGTTAGTGGCGTCACCAATAGCGACCCACAGATTGCCGGCAGGACCTTTGGCCAGATAACGCACATCCACTCCGGAGATTGATCCAAAGCTGCTGTTTTCTATTGCTCCTGTGTTCGGGTTGAATTTCACCACACTGGAGCTGCCGAACCCGGCTTGAGAGATCAGAAAGGCGTTGTTCGCATCGACAACTTCAACACCCATCATTCGACCGGTTTCTTCGGTATCGTCAATTAGCAAATTGGTGCTGTAGTCTTCGGTATCAACGGTGATAATGCCTCCGGTAAACGCCGGATCCCGCGAACCGTCAAAAGCGCCAAAGTCGCCTGCCGCAGCAACAAAAATTGTATTGGTGGCTTCATCAAGTGATATTTCCCACGGGTTGAAGGCCGGCAGCTCAATACCTTTAAACGCATCGCTGGTACCAGTGTCTATTTCAGCACCGTTAGAAGTATCAAATACTGCGACAACGCCCGGCTGGGTAGGCGCAAAAGCATCCAGCCGTTGCATGAAGACAAACAGCTTATTACCAACGACGATCCCTCTGGTGGCTTCCGGCGCACCACTGGTGTCATAGCCACTGATGTCTATCTCGCCGGTTTTAAACTGACCGGCATCAGTGGCAGACGGATTCACCTGCCAGATTTTCTGACTGCCATAGCGCAAAAGATAAGCTTTCTGACTATCTGCAAAAACCAGATCATGCGGGTTACTGGACTCTTCCACACCACCATCGTTGGTGGAAGATTCAAAAATTACAGAAGACGGATCACTTGTTGAGTAAGCCGCAATACTGTCCGACTGAAAACGCCGAATAACAAAGTACTTGTCTTCATATGACCGAACAATCGTATCGGATACTCCAGGATTCAGACCGGTTTGGCCTTCGTATGGCTCAGAGGTGTTATAGATTTCCACACCAGCTGAACTGAAGTCGCTGGAAATAGCCGTCACGATCACTTTGTTTGCTGCAGAAGCATTTGTGCCTTCTGTACCATCAGTGCCATCAGTGCCATCAGTGCCGTCCGTACCATCAGTGCCGTCCGTACCATCTGTACCGTCAACTCCGCCAACGCCATCGACAGAAACATCACCATCATCATCACTGCTACAAGCACTGATTGCCAGCGTTGCGGTGAGAATCGGTACCAGCCACCATTTTGAGCTTTTTAAGTTGGGAGTTTTCAAGAAATATCCTCTGATCAGGGTTGGTAAGTAAGACTGATAAAACCGGCGCGCCCGGGTTTGGGGTAACCATTAAAGTCTTCATAAATATGGTTGCCGATATTGTTAAGCTCAAAATCGACACGCCACTGTTTGAAGTACCTGCTTACACTGGCACTGTGAATTTTCTGATCCGCAGCCGGCAGCAAGTTAGGGCTGTCATAGTAACGATTGGCATTCAGTTTATAGGTGTAACCGACCTTCCACTGAGGGTTCTTCCAGCTAAAGCCTAATGCGCCGTCTATCGCTGCTTCACCGGGTAACTGCTTACCGGTAAAACCGCTAATCGCGGATCGGTTTTCGGTATCCTGTAGCGTCAGGTTAGCGTCAATGGCCAAACCATTTTCCAGTGCAAAGCGACCGCTGAATTCCAATCCGTTGCCCGTTGCAGCAGATATGTTCTCCGAACGGCCGACGCCGCGCGAATCATAGACCCTGGAGATCAGGTTTTTCTTGCGATGGTAGAACCACACAAGTTGAACGGTTGAATCGATTTTATGGCTCGCGTCGGACTGCCATTTGATACCAACATCCACGTTGGTAGAAGCTTCAGTGGCAAGCGCCGGGTTTCCTTCGAAAAAACCCTGGCTGCCAAACAGCTCAAAGAACGACGGTGGTCGCTTCTGAAGCGAAGCGTTGGCGACAACAGTTGCGGTACCACCTAAGCGCTCGCCCAGGTAGTGGCTAATCCCTGCCTGCGGGGTAAACGACTCTGCTGTGTAGTCTTCTCTTTGTAGCTGGGCGTTAGAAGTTTCATAGCTGTCGTTAAGTAAAAAACCAAACACTCCCACTGAAAACAGACTGTCGCCACCGCTGTAGTACCGGTTCCACTGTACGTTGATATCTGCACGTGTCCGCCTGGCTGTAGTTTTCGATGATGCGATAAGCCGGTTTTCAGTATCCAGTGTTTCGTATCGCCCCTTAATGTTTACCGATATCGAACGTCCGTCCTCAAGCTTTTCCCAGTAGCTACGGCCACCCACCACCCGGGTGTTAGACAAGATCTGCTGATTGCCCAGTCCAATAGATCCACGGCTGTCATCAAACAGCTCATCCTTCGCGCTATAGTGAGCACCCCATCTGGACGACCAATAACCAGTACCCGCGGTACGGCTTAAGGTAGATCGCCATTGCAATGAATCGGTACCAAGCGATGCATTACCACGCACAGTGTTCCGCCAGTCGGCGATCTCCTGTCCGTGGCTGTCTATTTGCAGCGCTTGCTCAAGCCGGCTGCCTCCGGAAAGGGTAAAACCACTCTTGAGAAAACCGGATGTGCTCTGTGTGGCCGCATTATTACGTTGCTGCTCTTCGTCATCCGCGGTGTTGAAAACGGTGCCGTTGTCATTAACAAAAGAGAAATTATTGTTACTTTGGCGGTGCGAGAACGAAGCGACCAGTCGCTGTTCGTTAAGAAAAGCCAGCGGCCCTGTGTATGAGGCCGATACCCTGGCTGAACCAAATGATCCAAAGCCAGCTAAGAAACGCGTTGCCGGTGTGGCAGTGGCCCGGTTAGAAGTAATGTTCACAGCTCCACCGATAGCACTATTGCCCAGCTGCACCGGTACGGCTCCGCGATAGACTTCAACGCGGTCAGCCTGCATTAGCTCGATATGACTGAGATTAACACCACCACCGGAGGCTTCGTTTAAGAGTATCCCATCCAGATAAACGTTAACCTGCTCTGCTGTGGAGCCGCGCAACGAAACGGTAGAAAAACTGCCAATACCACCACTTTGACGAAACTGCACACCGCTGCTTTCAGCAACTACTTCCGCCAGCGAGCTTCCTGCCTGCTGCAACTCTTCTTTCTCGATCACCTCATGCACGCCGGTGAATTCTCCGGCCGGTACATCGCCGATTTCAAACGGAGTTGAACTGGACTGAGCAGGTGCCACAATTTCTATGACACCAAGATCAGCCGCGTGCAGCGCACTACCCGTCAGGCATGCGACGGCGCACAGATGCAGGGTCGGTTTTTTTACGCAACCAGAAATCAAAGCAAAGCCCACTCGGCAATGTTCTGCGACGGGTGCTTTATAGAGGAGAGGATAACCACTACTCCGCCAGGCACCTCGCCAGGCAAGAACGTTAACATTATCGGTGGATATCCTGACTCACGGGTCAATGCTTGCATTCGGCCTTCCCGGAACGCCAATTGGCTTCCAGTGGCTGGGAGTTAACTCCCGTGAATGTTCGCTCTCCGTCTACAGTTGCGAGGGCAGTCTGGGCTTTTGAACCCTGTTCCCCACAGCCGCCTGCGTACAGGTGGCTGTCCTTACCGGACCGACAGTCCGCGGAGTGTGGACCAAATAGTGGAGACTGGCAAGTGAAAATAGTGTGCC
>CALLLY010000255.1 GCA_938008205.1 uncultured Granulosicoccaceae bacterium | reverse complement strand
TTCGCACCTAAAGCTACTGGCAATATTGCCACAGAAGATCTTGTGTATATGCTCGAGCGCTCGGGCGTGCACACCGGTGTTTCTCTAGACACCGCCATTGAGGCTGCCAACTGGCTGGAAGCGAAATTAGGCAAGACAGTCCCGGGCATGGTGATGAAAGCAGGCCTTTTTCCCTGAACATAAACTAAACTTGTCATCATAAACCGGCGACGCGTGCGTTACAGCTTTGGCAAAACCTCGCGTAGCCTAATTCAATCTGTTAGCTTCCCGCCATCCACCTGATATTCTCGGTTACCACATGATAAAGGCACTACAAGATTCTTCTCCAGGCGTACTGCTTACCCGCATCCTGATTGCAGCCATAGTGGTTTTTGCCACGTATAACCCGTACGGCAAATCGATCTATCACTGGATCACCGGTCACGCTAACCCGAGTGATGCCTGGGTGATTCTGGCAGGTATTGTGACAGTGCTGGTTAATGTGGCGTTGCTGATCGCCGCGTGGAAAGCACTGGGTATGATCGGTACAGTGATCGTACTAATCCTTTTCGCTGCACTTGCCTATCTGTCACTTCAGGAAGGCTGGGTATCCTCCGGCAATGCGGCTTCACTACAATGGCTCGGACTAATCCTCTATAGCGTGTTCCTCGGCATTGGTCTGTCGGGTGCGATACTCTGGCGGCGGGCAACAGGCCAGATTATCGTCGACGAAGCGGATGATGTTTAACTCTTTCTCATTGCTAAAGGTTAGCTGTCAGGAGTGCTTTGTAGAAAAGTTCGCTCCATGCCAGACCAAACTGAATAATGCGGGCTGAACTTGCCCGTAAAACCCGCTTCAGCGTTTAACAACGCTTACATTGTGCTTGTTATCGCCCCGCTTTTCTGGGGCGGCAACGCAGTCGCCGGCAAGCTCGCCACACTCGACTGGCAACCCTTCACCATTACCTGTATCAGATGGTTTCTCACCACTGTACTGTTGTTACCATTTGCGTATCAACATCTTCGCAAAGACGCCGCGGTACTCAAAAAAACCTGGTTAATTCTGTTTCTGCTTGGCGCTTTTGGCATGGCACTGTTTAACCTGTTGATGTATCTGTCACTCAATTACACCACCGCCGTCAATGTCAGTATCGAACAAGCGACGATGCCGGCAATGATTATGTTTGCCAACTTTGTTTTATTGTCGCAACGGGTAACGCTGCTACAGATTGTCGGCCTGTTAAGCTGCGGCCTTGGGGTCCTGATCACTGCCACGGAAGGTCAGCCATGGCTGTTCTTTCAACAAGGTTTAAATCGCGGTGATGCCATCATGTTACTGGCCTGCGTATTCTACGCAGCCTATACCTTCGGCTTACGCTGGAAACCTCCGGTCCACTGGTTGAGCTTTCTGTGGTTCATCGCTATTGGCGCTACCACCATGAGCCTGCCGTTTATGTTGTGGGAGTTACAACAACAACCTTTTTCGCTACCCAGTCTGCGCGGGTGGACGGTCATGGCGTATGTGGTTATATTCCCGACCGTTGTCAGTCAGATCGCTTATGCGCGTGGCGTAGAGCTTATCGGAGGGAACCGCGCGGGGCTTTTTATCAATCTGGTGCCAATCTTCGGTTCGCTGCTGGCAGTATTGATTCTTGGAGAACAGTTCCGCCTATACCACGCAACGGGTTTACTGCTGGTGGTTGGCGGTATTATGTTCGCGGAGAGATTTTCCGCGAAGTAGCGCTTACCAGCTCAACTTTCACGGGTCAGTCGAGCACCCACTATTTCCTCAGTAATCTTTGCCACCGTTTGATTGTCAGCGTCCGGATAACGAGTAATACCGGCCTGAAATAGCTGCATCGCAGTGGCCGCTGTAAACATTGGTACACCATGCGCGCGAGCCAGATCCATACTGATGGTGAGATCCTTATACATCGTACTGATATGACTCCCGGTGTCCTGGAAGTTTCGATCAATCACATGTCCAAGCGCTGCATTGGTAATACCGCATCCGGCAGCAGAGGTGCTGAATACATTGAACAATGCATCGGCATCTACACCGGCTTTGGCCGCCAGCACAGAAGCTTCAAAGGTTGCACTGAATATTGATCCAATCAAGGATTGCAAGCACCCCTTGACTGTCTGGCCAACACCAGCCTCCGTGCCTACATGGTGAATGGTTCCACTCACTGCCTGTAACACCGGTTCCCATTGCTGCATCACGGCCTCCGGTGCTGATGCCATTAGTGTCAGTGTGCCGCCATGCGCACCGGGCCGCCCACCACTGACAGGTGTGTCGATTAAAGAAATACCAGAGCCTTGCAATGCCTGCGAAATCTCCACAGCTTCAGTCGCGTGGATCGTTGCGGTGAGAATAACAGCCGCCCCCGGCTGTAATCCGGAAACCAGCCCTTCATCAGCATCACCGTCACCGAAGATCACCGCTTTGGCCTGATCTCCGTTCATCACCATAACGAACACGGCATCACACTGACGACCCACACCAGCTGAATTTGCAGCAGGTATGCCTCCCATCGCTTCAAACTCACTCATGCGTTCAGACAACAAATCGTGCCCATGCACCTGGTAGCCCGCTTTAATCAGGTTTTTGGCAAGGCCTGATCCCATATTTCCAATACCGACAACGCCAATGCTTTGCATAGGAGAGATCCTGAATATTTGCAGTTAATAAAAATTTTTAGTTAACAAGTATGCGAGACGCACAATGTGCTTCAAGTTTTTGCCAGTCAAATTCAACACCCACACCTGGTACATCCGGCGCCTGTGCCAGACTGTTTTCAACCACCAGCGGCCGGGTAGTGTACTGATCTATCGGAAAGGAATGAACCTCAAGCCATCCCGCCATTGCATCATCATGTGAGGTATTACCGGAAACCAGACTGACATGAAGTTCCTGCATGCCATGACTGCACACCGGGATGCCATGCGTCCTTGATTGTGCCGCTACCGCCAGCCAACCTGTAATACCACCACAATTGGATCCATCTGGCTGTATATAAGATAACGCCGACTGCTCGAAGGCAAATTCAAACTCATGAATCGTGTGCAAATTTTCCCCCATTGCCAACGGCATACCAGTCGCCTTTGCGATTTCCGCATAGCCGGTATAGTGGTCCGGGATAATCGGCTCTTCAAACCAGCAAAGATTATATTCAGAAAAAGCATTTGCGGCTTCTATCGCCTGTGGTAAGTCCAGAGAATAATTAGCGTCCACCATAAAAGTAACGTCTGGCCCGATTAATTTCCTTATCGCTGCCACTCGATTCACATCATCGGTGAGCTCAGGCTGACCCACTTTTATTTTCACTGCATTGAAGCCTTGCGCGAGATAACCTTCAACGCTACGCAACAATTTATCCAGTGAGAAATTAAGATCGATTCCACCACAATAAGCCAGGCATTGTTGCGATGCACCACCAGCCATCTGCCACAAGGGCTGCTGCGTCGCTTTACCACGTAAATCCCACAGCGCTATATCACAAGCTGAAATGGCAAAGGACGCTACCCCGCCCCGCCCTACATAGTGAATATGCCATTGCATTTGATCATATAACCCCTCAACGTCTGTAGAGTCTTCGCCGAGTAAAAACGGTGCAAGATCGTGTTCAATCATCGCGAGTACCGCTGCACCACCCCGGCCACCTGTATACGTGTAACCCGTGCCGCTGGTACCGTCCGCCAATGTAATTGTGACAGTGATTAACTCGAAGTGTGTATGCGCCCCGTGTTTGGCATCGT
>CALLLY010000254.1 GCA_938008205.1 uncultured Granulosicoccaceae bacterium | reverse complement strand
GACACCAGTTTTACTGAATCTCTGAATGGCGTATCTAATTCAGTCATTGGTGTTCAGTATAGAAACCACTTTTAAATGCAGTGCGTATACTAGGGATACCCTGCCCTGTTGTGGTGCTTGGTTTGGTTTCGCCGGGTCCGGTTTTTACCGGACTCCACAATCGCTGGAGATAGCTCTGGCGTTTTACCAGACAACGCAAGTTGCCTGAGGCCGAAGAGCCCGCGGCAGACAACACGGCTTACCGATCCTTTAACCGGTAACGTACCCAAGTGATTCCCCTGCAGTCAAACCACCAGCCTCAGGATGACAACGGCAGTTTCGTGGTCTCTAACGCGGCAAGTGCGCGAGCGATCGCTGACGATGAATCGATCTCGATTTCAAACGACAGTAAAGCTGCCGCGTTTTCACTCGGGCTGATACCGGCGCAAAGCGGTTTACTCAGTACCCGTGGCACTGCAGCCAGGGGCTATTCAGACGCCATTGCTATGGTTGCCGCCTTCCACGACCCTGAACTTCATCAGCGGTTGCGACCTGGCGGCGTACTGCAGTCCCGGCTATTCAATGAGCTCGAGCGTACCCGATGTGAGTCATTAGGCTGCGCCAGGTACGCAGGGTCTGCGCACAACATCGCAAGCCTGTGGAATAAACAGTACCGCGAAAGGCTGATAGCCTGTCGAAACACCGGTGATCAACTGCAGCTTGCCATGCTCAGCGTGGCTCGCGACGTGCTAAAAATAAATCAGCACGCCATTCAAAATCCCCCACAGATTGCCGCCATCAGCACTTCCCTGTTGCAACAAAGCTCGTCGCTTTGGCAACGCCTGGCAGCAGCAACTCACGACCAGCAAGCGTTCGCCGAAATTGCCATTGCTATCATCGACAAGACTGATCAGATATCTGTAGGCGTTCAGGATAAGCAACTCGACGAGGGGATACTGGTTGACGAACCACAGGACGAATCCACCGCCGCACCTGATGAAAGCGAAGAGTCAACTGACGCTGACGACACTCTCAGCGTTACGCTTCGAGAAGAAGATGATCAGTCCAGTGGCGATCTGGTCTCGGTAGAATCAGCTGACAACGACGAGGCCGATGCATCGGCCAATCGTGATGCTCCAGTGACCACCGAATCAGAGGGTGGCTCACAAGGTGTAGAAGCTGCAGCGACAGGCTACCGTGTGTACAGTAAAGCGAATGATGAAGTCGTGCGAGCACAGGACCTGTGTGATCCGGATGATGTGAAAGCACTGAGAGACCTGCTTGACCAGCATATTCATCGTCACTCTCGAATCATCGGTAAATTGTCCGGGAAGCTGCAACGGGTACTGATGGCACAGCAAACCCGGGAATGGGAATACAACCTGCCCGAGGGCACGCTCGATACTGCCCGTCTGACCAGGGTGGTCACTCAACCACTCGCACCATTGTCATTTAAGCAGGAAACCGATACCAACTTCAAAGACACTTCGATTACGCTGCTTGTTGATAACTCCAAGTCTATGCTTGGCAAGCCGGTGGCCATCGCTGCTGCCTGCGCGGATATCCTTTCGCAAACACTGGAACGCTGTGGTGTCAGCGTTGAGATACTGGGTTTCACCACCACCGAGTTACATCGAGGGCCGGCATTCGAACGCTGGCGGGAACAGGGAGCAAAATCGCAGCCCGGTCGTCTCAACGGGCTCAGGCATATTATCTATAAGTCGGCTGACGCCCCTTACCGCCGATGTAAAATGAACTTCGGTGTCATGTTGATGCAAGATCTTCTGAAACAAAACATAGACGGTGAGTCACTACTGTGGGCTCACAGTCGACTGCAGCGTCGTCCTGAAAAGCGCAAGATCCTCATCGTGATCTCAGATGGCGCGCCTATAGATACAAGTACCATGGCAGCCAATCCACAAAACTATCTTGTTGATCACTTACATCAGGTCATAGCCTCGATCCAGTCTGCCGGAGAAGTTGAACTGTTGGCTATTGGTATTGGCCATGATGTCACCAGTTACTATCAAAGGGCAATGAAAATCATGGATGTGAAAGATCTCAGTCAGTCGTTGCTTTCACACATGAGTGAGCTGTTCGGTAATTCCCCGAGACGATCAAACTACGGCAGACGGGCTTAAGCACTGCGTGCCGCAAGACCAGTAGAAAAAGCACCGCTACCATAGTCGAATGTCGCTGTTCAATGACGACAATAAAAAAGGCCCGCCGAATGGCGAGCCCTTTTAACGACCTCAGTAATACCAACAATTACTCATCAATAGCGGTGATGTTTTGATATTCGTTATTGGTGGGATACAAAACCACCTCTACCCGACGGTTCTGGCGCCGCCCTGCTTCAGTGCTGTTGTCTGCAACCGGCTTGAACTCCCCGTAACCCGCCGCCGACAGACTGCGCGGGTCAATATCTGTTTCAGACTGCATGTGTCTGACAGCCGCAGCAGCGCGGGCAACCGACAGTTCCCAGTTACTCGCATAGCGAAACTTTAGCCCCAGACCTATAGGGACTGTGTCAGTATGTCCTTCAACAACAATGCGTCGGTTGTGGTAGGTTTGAATAATCTCAGCCAGCTTGGTGAGATTCTTACCACCTTCTTTGGTAAGACGCGCACTGCCGGTTTCAAAGAAATCAGCATTACCCAGTCGGATAGGAATCGAGTTGTCTGCACGTGCGTTCTGCACCACGATATTTTCAAGCTTGGCATCATTGAGCTCCTCGGTTAAGGACACTCGAAGCAGCTCCGCCTCTGCGGCGATACGGTCACGCTCTGCCTCGGCCAAACGCTGAGCATTCATGATGTCACGTAGCTTCTGATTAGCAACGTTTAACTCAGCTTCGTAAACGCTGATTTCTGAATTCGCTGTACCCAGGTCGTTCTCGACCTGCGCAAACATGCCACGTGCCTTCTCCAGCTCTGACTGCAACTCTATGTTGTTGTTAGCCAGCTCCTGGATCTTGTCTGCGGCTTCGAGTGCGTTTGATTTAAACAACGACTCACGTGACTGCAGTTTGGCAAGTTTTGCATCCAGCAGGTTAAAACGTTCGCCGCTCTCAGCGGTAAGCAAATCAAACTGAGAACGACTGGATTTTAGTTTGTCACCCAGCTCCTGATTCAAAGCTTCGAGCTGTGCGATTTTTGCTGCATAGACATCGCGCGTATTAGATAGATCGACAATATCGCCTTTCAGCTTAGCGAGTTTTTGTTCGCCATCAGCTTTCAACGCTTCGAGTGCGTTGGTCGACTCAATCATACCGGCGTTGAGCTCTTTGTTAAGCGTATCCAACTGCTCAATCTTCGCACTTGATGCATCCCGACTTGCAGTCAGCTCGTCAATGCTACCAAGCAATTTTGAGATTTCGCCTTCATTGCCCTGCTTTATCGCCATCAGCTGCGTACGGTCACTCTCCAGTGATGCGAGTTTATCCTCCAGCGTAATGATAGCCTGATCTTTGGCAGCCAAATGCTCAGCAGCCTGTTGTGAGGCTGTTTCGAATTCATTATTGACTGCATCAATCTGTTGCTGCATTAAATCAATATTCTGATCACGCGACGCAATTTCAGACTCCAGCTCTCGAGTTTGATCAAGAAACTGCTGGCGGCTGGCGGCCAGCTCATTCGCGTAGTCTTTTTCAGATGAAGTCATTGATGACTGCAACGCTA
>CALLLY010000253.1 GCA_938008205.1 uncultured Granulosicoccaceae bacterium | reverse complement strand
ATTAATGCTTTAAGCGCTTCCCCGTATCTTTTTGAAGGCCCGGTATCGATAACCACAACGCCTTCCGGCACTTCAACAAATGCCACATTGACAATATTACCGCCGTTTTCCAGCGTAAAGTATTCGGTACTGCCATGCACCGCCCAGCTGCCGCTGGCGATTTCTGTTGCTGCAAGATCATAGGACAGTCGGTTCGCGTGTACTGAACCGCATACAGCACAGGTACTGGCACCGGCAAAAAGTTTTAGCAGATCTCGTCTGGAATAAGAAGGTATAGAAGGCATTATCGTTATTGTTCGATCTCGGCCGGAACGGTTAACGGGTATTCAAATTCATTGCCTTCGGTATCGCGCGCATACACCAGCAGCTCTTCTTCGCCATCTCCGACCAGAGGCTTCAAAGTCAGTGTGGGGTTTTCACTGACCGGTTCAAACAACTCCAGATCCGCCAACGCTTCACCGCTGGCGGACCGCACCTGAAGTTTGTTCATGTAGAACACAGGAATGCCAGGTGCAAGCCCCGTATCCATAGGATGTCGCAGGCGCATTGCCAGCCGTGCTGAGCCTGGAGACTCACGTTTGGTAATGGCGCGCGCCTGACCCAGTGTTTTGTACCACTGACTGTTACTATGGGCATTGGCCGGTGCTGTACATCCACCACCGGCAGCGCTGACGTTAACACCATTCACATGCCATACGCCGTCTTTGGTCAGCACACCAACCCTGATTGGTGTGGACTGCTCGACTTTAACTCTGAAACCAATAAACGCCTGCGCCTTGAGTGGCCTTATGGTCAGAATATGTGGAATAGGATTAAGGTCGGCAAGCGCGACAATTTCAACAACATCTTTCAGTTCGGTGGCATCTACCGTCACTGGCAGCTGCATTTGATCTTCCACCTCAATTGGAATATCAACGATCACGCGCTGGTCGATGACAATGTGATCGCCGGGGAAAAATCGCTCTGCCATATTCTTCCACATGACTGATTGCAGTGGATCTTCCGGCAGAGCACGCGGGGCAGTTGCCAGCGCTGAGCCAGACAGACAAAGCCAGCCAACAATGACGCCGACTACGATAGATCTGGCTATCGGTTTTCCTCTCATGCTTTTTCCCATGTTTTTGCCGTCTACGTTATTCAGGAGCGTAGTAGGTGACCCCGTATTTGGCAGTAATTTCAGCAAGTTCGCCGCTGGTGATAAGCCCGGTAGCAACATCGGCCAGAGCATAGCCGAGATCGCGACTGTCGTGCTTAACCGCAAAGCCGACCGGCCAGCTGCGTCTGACAATACCCGGCATAGGCGGTTGCGCAATGTGCGAGTCGATGTCCGGTGCCTGAGTGGCAATCCACTCAGCCTGTGCCAGGGAACCCATTGCCGCAGACACCTGGCCGCTACTATACAGATCAACCACATCTGCAAAAGTTCGACCACGCTGAATACTCTGCTGCAAAGCACCTCTGAATGCGTTTGAGAGAAAAAAGTCACCAGCAGTGTCGAGTTCAACACCTATCGGTTGGTTCATAAATCGACCGAAGTTTTCAACCACCGGCAGTTTTTGCTTGTCGACAACCAGTGCCATTTTTTCCAGAAAATAAGGCCCCATCAGTACCGCAAATTCGTTGCGGGTATCGACTTCCCGATCATAGGGTGCATGCATCATTACGTCGGCGACACGACGGTGAATCAGATCGCCCTTCCAGATGTTTATTCGCAGATCGTCGTCGATGTTTTCGTCTGCACCGCGTACCAGAAACCTCAGCTCAACGCCCAGATCTTCGGCAAACTTCTGCGCAATTTCGACATCAATTCCCTTTAACTCACCGTCGTCGGTTTTCCACGAGTAGGGAGCGTAATCCTTGTATACAAATATAGTTATGTAGCCACTGTCGACAACATCATCGAATGGTCTGGCCTGCACGGTAGCCACTGACACGCTGGTGAGTAGCGCGGCAGCCAGGCTGATCATTTTTTTAAGCATAGCGGATGGTTCTTAGTGTGGTGCTTTGTTGAACTGTGCTATCGCAACGCTCGTGAGTTGATGGCTACTAAGGCTTAGGCTGGTTTTCTATATATGATCGAATAGCCCACATGGCTTCCTGACTTAGCAAGTCCTGAAATGGCGGCATCTTGTAGGCACCATTCTGACTGTACCCCTTGCGCACGCGCTCCATATACCACTCATCACCAAACAAACCGTCTTCAAGTACTCGCAAGTCCGGCGCTATGCCCCCTGAAATTGCTTCCAGGCCATGGCACCTGGCGCAGTTTTGATTGTATCCGGAAGCGCCGATCTCAATAGCAAGTTCATATTGTTCCCCTCCAGCGAGGCGATACGGGTTTTCTTCCAGAAAATCTTCGCCAGTGGGTTCAAGACCCGCTGTGTCTACCGCCTGTGGCGTTACATCTCCATGACTGTGTCCGGTGTTCAGCACCGCAAATTGCAATAATCCAACCGTTGCAGCAGCACCGACAGCAGAGGCGATTTGCTTTTTAGTCCACATTAAACTCATGGTTAGTCTCAACCTGTTTTGCTAAATTTTCTGCACCTCATACTAACCGACTACGCATTAACCAACAATGAATTACCACGGATTTACGAAAGCATTAACTGCTCTATGCCCTGTTTGATCGTTAAAATTTCGTCTGTTCCTCTGTGCTCTCGAGGGATCTTGATCACATAATCCAGTGCAACTTTTGACGGAGCTCCAG
>CALLLY010000252.1 GCA_938008205.1 uncultured Granulosicoccaceae bacterium | reverse complement strand
CGCAAAGGCCACTGGTGATGGCCGGTGGTGGTGCGTGGACAGCATCCGGCATCGCTGCACTGGCAACGTTTGCTGAAAAACAGGGTTTACCGGTGGCTGCTTCTTTTCGAAGCCAGAGTCTAATAAATAACAACCATCAGAATTATGTCGGCCATTTCAGTGTCGGACAAACACCATACCTTGCAGACGCATTGCAACAAACCGACTTGCTTATCGCGATTGGTCCGCGTCTTGGGGAAATGACTACATCCGGTTACCAGGCAATCCAGTCTCCGGTACCGGCGCTTGATCTGGTGCATGTTTTTCCCGCAGCAGAAGAACTCGGTCGAGTGTATGAACCGGCACTATCGTTAACGTCAGACACTGAAAGCTTTTGCCGGGCCGCGGCACAGTGGGATTCGATCGCGGCTGATAAATTTGCACAAAGAACCCAATCGCTGCGCACAGCCTATGAAGCGTTTAATGATCCTGCATCGGTTCCGGATGATCCATTGGCAGCTTACTTTAAACACATGAACGATGTGTTGCCGGAGGATGCCATTTTTACTAACGGTGCCGGCAACTACTCCGGGTGGATACATCGATTTATACGCTATCGATCAGTGGGCTCTCAGTTAGCGCCGACTTCGGGATCCATGGGTTATGGGTTACCGGGTGCATTGGGTGCGGCTACTACGATGCCTGAACGTGAAGTTTATGCGTTTGCCGGTGACGGTTGCTTCATGATGACCTGCCAGGAGCTGGCAACCGCCTGCCATCACAATCTCAGGCTAACCGTTATCGTGCTGGATAACAGTCGCTACGGCACAATACGGGCGCACCAGGAACGAGAGTATCCTGAGCGAATATCCGGCACCGGCCTGACCAATCCGGACTTTTGTGCCTTTGCGAAATCATTTGGTGCTGCTGCTGAAAAAGTCACGACACTAGCCGGCTTTAAAGAGGCACTGGCGTCTGCAAGAGAACGGGGTGGTGTGAACCTGATTGAAGTTCCACTCGATCCGGCAGTGCTCGCACCGGGTAAGCGCCTATAGCGTGTTGCAGTCATAGCGCCTATTACCAACGTCATAGATCCGTGGGAATACCGTGAACAGCAACCGATTATGCTGGTAAATGCTTGCAGCGAATTGTTTACATGTCGCCACATTGTTTAGTCTGGTGCCGGGGTGTGGCATGCGTGAGTCGTTAAGTTTATTGGTAGAAGTAAAACGCAGGCTGCACGGCTGGGGTGATAAGTAAAAGAGGCTGGGGGTAGTTGCTATCGTGATCAGGAAGTATATCGGTAGTACAGTTTTCGCCCGGAATGTTTGATCCGGCACTTTTTCCAGAGAAGTACATCGCTGTCGCGAGAATGGGGAGAGCTGTAATCGTCATGGTTACAGCTTTTTTTATGGGTAATCTCTCCTGCCGGAAAGCCATCTAAAGCCTGTGCACTGAATCGTGTTTCCCGCTCACTTATACTGGATACCGCTCTGTATTCAATACAGGGAAACGAGTATCCTCTGGCAGTATAACCAACGCGGAAATTATAGTGTCCGAACAAACAGATTTTCCCCTGAAAGGCGTGATTGGTGTTGTTGCCAATTCTGTCAATGAGATTGATCTTGCGAAAAAAATGAGCCTCGGGTGTGTTGAGCTCAGGGCCGACTTATTAATGGACGCCGGCATGTCGGAGTCTGATCTTAAAAACTGTATTGTGCAGGCAAAGCAATCTGATCTGGCGGTGCTATTCACGCTTCGCCACCCAAGCCATGGAGGCACTTTTCAAGGCACTGAAGCAGAGCGTGTGGCGATGAGTCTTAATGCCATGGAAGCCGGGGCGGATATTTTTGATCTGGAATACGGTACCGAGTCAGTCACTCTATTGCCTGACAATCCACCCGCAATGATTCTGAGCTATCACGACTTTAACGGCATGCCATCACAGCCGGATCTGCAGACGCTAACAGAAAAAATGCAAAGCACAGGTGCACGAGCGATAAAAGTTGTGCCTACCGCCTCAACACTTGAAGATGCATTAACCATGTTGAAGTGGGTAGGGCAGGGTAACGGCACCAGTGCACGTATCGGTTTTGCCATGGGAGAAGTTGGTGCTTGTAGCCGAATTCTCACAACCGCACTGGGTGGCGAAGTCACTTATGCAAGCTTCGGTGCTCCGGTTGCCCCCGGTCAGGTAGCGATAGATGAGCTGGTATCAAAGTATCGTGTGGGCGCGCTTGGCAATCAAACGCAGGTGACTGCTGTTTGTATTGATGGTGAGGCCGGGGCTCAGAAGGTGGCGGAGCTGAATCAGTCTTTCGATGGTAGTAATCGTGTTGCTGTTGGGTTTAGTGGGAATGATCGTGTGGTGGTTGAGGAATGTGCGGAGTGGATGGGGGTTGTGGAGGTTGTTGGGGTGTAGATTTTTTCGCTTGCAGCGGGTTGGATAGATTTCGCTTGCAGCGGGTTGTGGGGTGTCGCCTGCGGCGGGCGTCACTTTGAAAAGCCCGTCGTTACCAAAGGCTTTATCGCGAATGATTGGCTCTGCG
>CALLLY010000251.1 GCA_938008205.1 uncultured Granulosicoccaceae bacterium | reverse complement strand
ACCAGATAAGAACCCCAGTGTGCGGCAGATTTCTTTGCGCCCAGAAAATGATCAAGCTGCTCGAAAACGTCGGTGTGGGCATCGATATGCAAAAGAGAAACAGGCTCACCTGCGGACAGCTTTCCACCACCCAGGGCTTGTACGATACCGCCGGTGATAGAGTGATCGCCACCAATAGATACCGGGTTTACCTCTGCATTATCGAGCTCAGTCACAAAATCGGTGATGCGCTGGATACATGCTTCATTATCATTCGCTTCCGGGAACGGCACATCTCCAACATCGGCAATACGTGCCGCTTGCCATGGGTCTATTTGAAATTCTGCATGCACTCTTCGCAGTTGTCTGGACACGTTTCTTGCGGCGCGTGGACCCAGGTGCTGATCACGTTCAGTGGTGCCGTTACCAGCTGAGTGTGGAACGCCCAGCAGGGCGATATCTATATCGTTGAAGTTCTGATGGTGTTCGCAGCCAAACAATGTTGGTACGCCCCACCAATAGAGGGAGTCCATCATTTGCTCGGGCGTAAAATCTTTGTTCATAGCAGCGACCGGTTTGAGGCTTATGAGTAGTTTATGATTTTGGGGTCGGTAGTACGCACAGCATTTCGTATAGTAAGTTTGCACCCACCAGAGCAGTGTTACCTGATGTATCGTAAGGTGGCGAAACTTCAACCAGATCGGCACCAACAATATTTAGTCCATTGCATCCACGTATCAGTTCCAGCGCCTGCCAAATAGTCAGGCCGCCAATTTCAACGGTCCCTGTACCCGGGGCGAATGCCGGATCCAGGCTGTCTATGTCATAGGTGAGATAGACCGGTGAATCACCAATGGCCTGTTTTACCTGTTCAATCAGCGGGGTAAGTGATTTTCCCCAGCACTCTTCGGCCTGAACTACCGTAAAGCCCTGCTTGCGAGACCAGTTAAAATCATCAGGTGAATAACCAGTCCCACGCAACCCTATTTGAAAGACTTTGTCATTGATTAACACGCCATCGTCGACAGCGCGCCGGAACGGTGTGCCGTGAGCAATCTTTTCGCCGAACATGTCGTCGTTGATATCCGCATGCGCATCGATATGGATCAGTGCGACCGGGCCATGCTTTTCCTTGATGGCGCGAAGTATCGGGTAAGTGAGCGTGTGATCACCGCCAAGCGTTAGAGGGATGCAGTTATGTGAAAGAATATTGTTTTGATAAAAACCGGTAATGATGTCGACGGTTTTTTTTAGATCAAAGGTATTGATTGGCACATCACCAATATCGGCGACCTGAAGGTTCTCGAATGGTGCTGCTCCGGTTGCCATGTTATACGGACGCAACATGCAGGACTCAGCGCGGATTTGTCTTGGCCCGTGCCTTGTTCCGGAGCGGTTGGAGGTACCTATATCAATGGGAATGCCAACGAAGCAGGCATCAAGACCTGCGGCGGTCTCCTGAGTGGGGAGCCGTAGCATAGTTGCAGGGCCGCTGAAGCGGGCCATTTCGTTTCCACCCAGCGGCTGATTGAATTGATTGGTCATCGGGTATTCCTGCGAAATGCTATGGGTTGAAACCGGAAACTAGCTTAGTGTACCGACAAACTGCACAATCCTGCGGCAGGCTTCAGTAAGCTTTTCATCACTTAGTGTGAAAGAAATGCGCACCCAGCCGTAGGCACTTTTTCCGAAAGCTCCGGCATCCAGCACAGATACGCCGGTGGCATTGTAAAGGGCCCGGCTGAATTCGTTGCCATTATCGAAGTAGTGACGGATGTCTACCATTACATACATGGCAGCCTGTGGTTTTAGTACCGGCAGATCGCGAGCTTTGGCAAGTTCGCTACAAACAAGATCACGCCGTCTTTGGTAGATGTCCCGCATGGCCAGGCTTGCATCTCGTTGATCAGTAAGTGCGTGAATGGAAGCCTCTTGTATGAAGCCTGGCAGACCATACAACATACATAGCGCCAGGTTGTCATAGTGTTGTGCCAAAGATGTGGGTGCAATACACCAGCCGCTGCGCCAACCGGTCATGGCGTGGGACTTTGACAGGCTATTCACGGTAACGGTTCGCTTTGCCATATCCGGAAGTGCGGCAATAGAAATGTGTTCACCTTCGAAAATAACATCGGTATAAACTTCATCAGAGATCACCCACAGATCATGCTCTATCGCTAGACTGGCGATAGAGGTTAATTCATCACGAGTCATAACTACCCCGGTCGGATTGTTTGGCGTCGTGATGACAATTGCTTTGGTGCGTTCAGTGATTGCCGCTTTGATTAAATCGATATCTGGTCTAAAACCGTTGTCTGCAGGTTGTGCAACCGGGACAAGTTTTGCGCCCCCGATTTGCAGGCATGCTTCATAGCTGACGTACATGGGTTCCAGCGCAATGACCTCGTCGCCGTGATCAAGAAGTATTAAGCTTGTTGAAAATAATGCGTTCTGGGTACCTGCAAAAACGTAAACGTTTTTACGTGCGGTAGAAACTCCTGTTCGACTTTGAAAGTCGGCAGCGATAGTGTCGCGGAGTTTGTCGCGTCCGGGAACCGAGGCGTAGTGGGTGTCACCACTTTGCAGTGCCTGTACAGCGCAATCGATTATAGGGGCCGGTGTCGGAAAGTCCGGATCGCCTACACTTAAAACAATGACATCTTCACCGGCATTTGCAGCGCGTTGTGCGGTGATATGAATATCCCACGCCTCAGCCCCTTCGCCGCTTATGCGCTCAACCAGTCCGGAAAGTTTCATTTTTAAAATACCGCTTCGATAAGGTAGGGGCCATCACTTTCAAGTGCGGCTTTGAGTTCTCGAATAAAGGTTTTGGTGTCGGAGACCTTAACCGCAGGGACGCCCATGCCTTTTGCCATTGCCACCCAGTCCAGTTCGGGGCGATTCAGTTCCATCATATCTGTGGCCACGGTACCTGCGTTAGCGCCAACATTGCGCAGTTCGTGTTTCAGTATGGCGTAGGCGCGATTCGATAATAATATCGTCGTGACGTTAAGGTTTTCACGTGCCTGCGTCCACAAGGCCTGCAATGTATACATACCACTGCCGTCTGCCTGAATCGCTACTACCGGTCTGTCGGGGCAGGCCACAGCAGCACCGGTTGCCATTGGAAAACCAAGGCCAATCGACCCTCCGCAAATCTGCAACCAGTCATGCGGTGCTGAACCCGCGGTAGGTTCAGGCATATTGCGTGAAACGGTAATGCCTTCATCAGCGACAATAGCGTTCTCGGGTAACATGTGTGCGATGATGGCTGCAATACTTTTATTATCCAACGCGTTTTGATTGGGCAGCGGATTTTCTACTCGTGGCTGTCGCAGCGCGGAAAGCTTGTCTGCACCAAGCTCGCACGCAAGTGCTTCAAGCGCTGCTGCACTGTCTTGATCAATCGTGCATAAGGTATGTACCTGACAATCCGCAGGCCATAAGCAGCTGGGTTTATCGGGGTAGGCAAAAAATGCCACAGGGGCTTTAGCGCCTACACATATAATATGTTTATAGCCACTCAGTGTTTTAAGTGCTGCTTCAACGGCGTATGGCACACAGGTCAGTGGTGTTCTGCCCGCGCCGCGTTCAAGCCTGGCGTTTGATGTTTGCCCCAGTAACGTCACGTTGGTTTTTTGCGCAATCTTACTCGCTGTAGCCAAAGGCGTTTCACGCAGGCAGTGCCCGGTCATGATCATTGCCGCTGGTTCTCCTGACCGCAGCACCTGAGCGATCTGTTTAATGGTGTCGTCACTCACTTGCTTTGGCGTATCAGGGGTGACAGGAGCAACAGGGCCCGCAGATGCTTCCCAGGCGGTGTTTGCCGGTAGAATCAGGCTAGCGATACGACCCGGGTAAGTGCTGGCCTGTGCCACGGCTTCCGCACCCAGCTGTGCAATGTCTGTAGATGACTGGCCAGTGCGAACCCAGTGTGAGACTGGCCTTGCAATACCCTCTATATCGGCGGTGAGTGGTGCATCGTGTTCAATATGATAGGTCGCGTGTTCACCGATCACGTTAACAACACCACTGTGTGCTTTACGAGCGTTATGCAGATTGGCAAGACCGTTACCCAGTCCAGGTCCCAGATGCAGTAGCGTGACCGCAGGCTTATCTGCCATGCGATAGTAGCCATCGGCCGCGCCGGTCACCACGCCTTCAAACAAGCCCAGTACACAACGCATACCACCGATTTTGTCCAGCGCAGCGACAAAGTGCATTTCTGACGTACCGGGGTTGGCAAAACAGGTATCAACACCGGAGTCGATCAGCGTTTGTACCAGTGCCTCGGCACCGTTCATGGTATTGACAGGATTGTTCATGGATTAAGCGGCCTGAGGGAGAGTAAAACGGTGTTTATCAGAGGGAGTAATCTTCACACCAGACGTCGACGCTTTGTACTGCATTGTTGCCAAACCCGGCAGTATCCCAGATCGGCTCGAGCGGCTGGCAGTGTCCGCGGGCGTCGGTAGCACGGCAGCTGACGATATGTTTTCCGGGTGTTGCCTGCCACTCGGCTTCCCACGAACTCCAGGTATAGGGGTTTTCAGCGGGTGTAAGTGTTGCTTCGGTCCAGTGGTTATCTATACCCAGTTCGACTTTGGTAATAGCAGTTCCGCCGCCACTCCATGCGCGACCAATTATCCGGCACAAGCCCGGCTTTAATAGTCTCTTGCGTGTACTCCAGTCGGGTATACCTGGCGGAACTAGTAGCGAGCGAACACGCATATGAGAAACCGGTACGCCAGTATCACTGGCGTGCTCGCGATACACATACGTGCCGACTTGCTGATGGCCCTGAAAACTGTGGTCTATCGCTTCAATGGCAGATAACCACTT
>CALLLY010000250.1 GCA_938008205.1 uncultured Granulosicoccaceae bacterium | reverse complement strand
ATAGGTGAGTCTTCTACCAATGCACGGTAACCGTCGAACTTTGACCAGACACAGTAATCCTGAAAAAAAGGAGCGCTGCCATCGTCTGGTCGGTAAGTGCGTTCACGCCAGCTGGGGTTAGCCTGATTTTGTTCTATGGCCACTCTTGCTGCATTTACATAAGGTTTAAACAGTCCTTTAATCAAAACAACGCCATCATTACTAAATGCGGCGATTTGTTCATCGTTGACTAAAGATTGTAGTGAGCCCATGTTGAAACCTTTTTGTTATTCAATCTGAAAATACAGTGCCCGCCTGCCTTATGACGGGCACCTGATTTTCGTTGTGACAGACGGTCCCGGCTAGATAATATTATGCTCAGGGCCATACGGAAACCCGGTAATATTTTTGGCACCGTCTTCTGTGACAACCAGAATATCATGCTCCCTGTAACCTCCGGCACCCGGTGCGCCGTCTGGCAGTGTTAACATCGGTTCTATCGAGATGACCATTCCCGGCTCAAGAACGGTGTCTATATCCTCTCTGATTTCAAGCCCGGCCTCTCTGCCATAGTAGTGCGATAACACACCAAACGAATGACCGTATCCGAAGGTACGGTAGTTCAGCATATTGACTGATTCGAAATGCTGATTGATGCTCTGACAGATTTCAGCGCAGCTGATTCCGGGTTTTACCAGCGCCAGACCAATCTCGTGCGCATCGACATTAGCTTGCCAGATTTTTAATGACTCGGCGTCAGGCTGGCCAAGAAACAATGTTCTTTCAAGTGCTGTGTAATAACCCGAAATCATCGGGAACGCGTTCATGCTCAGGATGTCACCCGACTGCAGTTTGCGGCTGGTGACTGGATTGTGTGCGCCGTCGGTATTCAATCCGGATTGAAACCAGACCCAGGTATCTCTGAGTTCGGAGTCTGGAAACTGTTCTGCAATAGCCAGTTCCATGGCATCGCGACCTGCCATGGCAACATCGATTTCTCTGGTGCCTTCTTTGATAGCGGCACGTATCGCAGCACCGCCGATGTCTGCAATACCAGCAGCGCTTGTGATCAGAGCAATCTCTTCTTCAGACTTGACCATTCGTTGTTGCATGGTGGCCTGCGAGACATCAACAAGCTCAGGGTTATTGAGATACTTCGTGAATAAGTTACTGGCCATCAAGGTGAGATGATCCTGCTCGATTCCGACGCGTTTTGCATTACCGGTAAGATCTTTGATTGCCCGGTAGTAGTTGTCCCGACGCCAGTCGGTGTAGACAACGTTATCGGCAATACTGTTACGCCATGGGTGACCATAATCAATATTGGCTGACACGGTAGTGCAGTGTTCTGCGGTAACCACGCACCCATAGGGGCGCCCGAATGCACAATATAAAAAGCCGGAATAGTAGGCAATGTTGTGCATGGAGGTGAGCACCACAACAGGAATATCCTGCTGATTCATCCACTGTCGCAGACGGGATAAACGGTTGTGATACTCTTTTTCGGTAAACGGCAGGTGACTTTTTGCACCATTGTGCAAGGTTAGTTTTTGTGGCCGGGAGTGAGTTGTATTAGCGTTGCTGGACATCATAATCTACCTGTTTATTTGCGCAGGCAGACCATCGACAGATAGGAGCAACCTGCGTAAGTTAAGGTTGATCCGGGCGTTCAGGATGTTTAGTTTGTTGAATGGATCAGGGTATTGCCGTCGACGCCATCGACACCTGATCTCGTACAAGGGTGAATCCTATTGTGTCGCCAGGCATGATTGCAGGCGAACATTTCTGCCGATATAACGACATACCTCCAGGATATCTTTAAGGTTTTAGCCGGTTAGCTTGGCGTGCCTGATTTGTTCATTCGCCACTGCTGCATCGCCGATCGCGCTGGTGTAGAGCTGCAGGTATAAACCGGCACTGATGTCCCAGCTGAAATGAGCGGCCATGCCGTTGTGTTGCAGTTGCTGCCATACAGGTTTATCGGTGTAGAGTTGCAGTGCCCGATTAATACCTTCGGTCAGGCTGTCGGGGCTTGCTTCTTTGATCAGAAATCCGTTTGCCTCATCCGGATTGTTATCATAGTTGATTACGGTATCTGCCAGACCACCAACGTCTGTGACCAGTGGCAGTGTGCCATAGCGCAGGCTATACAACTGATTCAAGCCGCAGGGCTCGTAGCGGGATGGCATGATAAACACATCAGATCCTGCTTCGATGAGCCTGGATAGTGTTTCATCAAATCCAATCTTTATAGCAACGTGTTGCGGATGTTTTTGCTGCAGATTATAGAGTCGGTTTTGTAAGTCGGTTTCACCAGAGCCCAGTACGATCAGCTGGAACTCCAGAGTTTCTGCTTGTTCGACTGCATCGACAATAACATCTATACCTTTTTGCTCGGCCAGTCTGCTAATAACACCGAAAAGTGGAGTTTCCGGTTGTTGTGGTAGACCCATTTGCTTTTGCAGGGCAGCTTTGTTTTTATTTTTGCCAGAAAGATCGTCTGCTGAATAGTTGGCAGGCAGATGGGTATCAGTGGCAGGATCCCATTCATCGGTATCGATGCCGTTAAGAATGCCACTGACACGTTCACGGCGACTGCGCAGAAGTCCGTCCAGTCCGTTACCAAAAGCATCGGTTTGTATTTCTGCGGCATAGCGCGGGCTGACCGTGTTCACTCTGTCTGCGTAGGCAATACCGCCCTTGATATAACTGGCCTGTCCCCAGAACTCCAGTCCGTTCGCATGAAAAATCGCAGCAGGTAATCCGAGTTCAACGTAGTGGTTATGCATAATGTTGCCCTGATAGGCAATATTATGAATGGTAAAAACCGTTGCGGGCCGTGGATTGTGTAAAGCGAGCAGTGCCGGTACTAACCCGGTTTGCCAGTCGTGGCAGTGAACCAGATCAGGTGCCCAGTCAAGGTACGCCGGGTTGATTGCCAGTTCAGTGACAGCCTGGGAAAACAGTGCAAAGCGCATCGGGTTATCGGGCCAGCCGCGATCGTCATCTGACATATACGGGTTACCAGCACGATTACTGAAGACCGGATGGCATATCAATAACAGATCGGTGTTTTCAAACTGAGCACAACAAACTGCGACGGCGCCCAGTGGCAGATCCAGCATACAGATGAAACGGGTATTCTCGAATTGTTCGAGAACACTTTTGTAGCCGGGTAGGGCGACCTTCAGGTCGGTATCGGATTTCCTCAGTGCAATTGGCAGACTGGCACAGACATCGGCAAGCCCGCCGGTTTTGATCAGCGGTGATATCTCGCTGCAGGCAAAGAGAACTTTGTGATTGTTATTGTTCATAGTCTGTTTAACAGGGCTGTAAAATAACGGCACCAAGTGGTGGTAAAGTCAGGGAAAGCGAGTTTGGTTGTCCCATGTATTCTTCAGGGTGGGCGTTACAGGTGCCTGTATTCCCGATGTTGCTGCCCTGGTACCGGCTGCTGTCTGAGTTGAATAGTTCCTTGTATTCACAGGCGTTCGGTACACCGATGCGATAGTTTTCCCGTGGAACCGGCGTGAAGTTTAATACCACTAGTAGCGTCTGTCCGGCACCTCTTCTGAAATAACTAAGCACGGAGTTTTCGGCGTCATCTGCGTTAACCCATTCAAAACCTTGATCTACAAAGTCGTCCGTATAGAGACCTGGTTGTGACGTGTAGAGTCGATTCAAATCAGCAATCAGTGACATGATGCCGCGATGTTCCGGAATGTCTGCGCTGAACCAATCGAGTGCTTTGCTGAAATTCCATTCACTGCGCTGGGCAAAATCGCATCCCTGAAACAACAGTTTTTTCCCTGGATAGGTGAATTGATAGGTATAGAGCAAACGCAGGTTGGCAAACTGCTGCCACAGATCGCCCGGCATTTTATTGATCATGGATCCTTTGCCGTGCACAACTTCATCGTGACTGAATGGCAGTACGAAGTTTTCGGTAAACGAGTACAAAAGCCCGAAAGTTAGTTTGTTGTGATGGTGGCTGCGATGAACCGGGTCATTAGCCATATAGGTCAGGGTGTCATGCATCCAGCCCATATTCCATTTCATGCAGAATCCCAGTCCGCCGTGTTCTGATGGTCTGGTCACCTGCGGCCATGAGGTACTTTCTTCGGCAATGATCACACTGCCCGGAACCTCGGTTTGGGTAATTGAATTAAGCTTGTTTAGAAACTCTATGGCTTCGAGATTTTCTCTGCCGCCATGGCGGTTGGGTATCCAGTCGCCGGCTTCTCGCGAGTAATCCAGGTACAACATCGACGCGACCGCATCGACTCTTAGTCCGTCAATATGAAACTCGCGTAGCCAGTACAACGCGGAGGCGATGAGGAAGTTTCGCACCTCACGCCTGCCATAGTTAAAAATCAGGGTTCCCCAGTCGCGATGTTCACCCAGCCTCGGATCTTCGTGTTCATACAAACCGGTGCCATCAAAACGGGCAAGACTGTAGTCGTCTTTGGGGAAGTGCGCCGGAACCCAATCGAGGATGACGCCAATGCCGGCTTCATGGCAGTGATTGATCAGGTATTTCAGATCGTCCGGTGAGCCGAAGCGGCTGGTGGCAGCAAAGTAGCCCGTGACCTGATAGCCCCACGAGTCATCGAGCGGGTGTTCGGTAACCGGCATCAGTTCAATATGCGTGTAACCCATATGTTGAACGTATTCCACCAGCTTGTGGGCCAGGGTTCGGTAGTTTAAAAAGCCACCGTTGTCATCCCGTTGCCACGAACCCAGGTGTACCTCGTACACTGATTGTGCCTGCTGCTGCCAGGTGTTTTGAGCGCGCTGGTTCAGCCAGCTGCTGTCGTTCCAGGAAAAACTGCTCTCGAATATCCGGCAGGCTGTCTGCGGCCTTACTTCGAAAGCGTTGGCGTAAGGATCCTGTTTTAATTTGATGGTGCCATCTGCCGCCAGCAATTCAAATTTGTAGAGTTGTCCTGCCTTTGCCTGGGGTATAAAAATCTCCCAGATACCACTGGTGCCGCGACTGCGCAGTGGGTGAATTCTGCCATCCCAGTGATTAAATTCACCGACCACACTGACTCTTTTTGCGGCAGGCGCCCACACCGCAAACCGGACTCCCTGTACTTCTCCCACACTACATACGTGGGCACCCAGTAAGTTATAAAGCGTGCGGTGCTCACCTTCATTGAAAAGGTGCAGGTCCATATCGGCGATAGTAGGGGTAAAGCGATATGGGTCTTCGGTTATAAACTGACTGCCGTTTTTATCGTAGCAGTTGAGCTGATATTGCTCGGGAAGATTGCTGGCACTAAGGATAAAAAAATCAGAATTTTCTATGCGGCTAAACTGGGTTTTGCCGCGGTAATTTGAGTCGTCCGTGAGCAGGTAAAGCGATTCGGCCATGGGGTTGTAGACACGGATAATCCAGTCATCGCCGAGTTGGTGGCGACCCAGCACCGAAAAGGGATCGTGGTGCTGTGCCAGTGCTATTGAGCGCATGGTGTCGGATAAGTGATACGCACTTTTGCCGGGAATGTCTACGGAGTTTGTTGTCATTGTTTAATTGTACTATTCGCCAAGGGTCGGGGTATAACTTTCCCTGAGGTGGAACTGATATTGCGAGGGGTTTGGATTACCCGAGCTAGACACTTTTGCATTTATTACAGTCTCCGCATTTCTTGAGCCAATTTTCGCTTAGTATGTACTTGTGTCCGGGGATGGTATCGTATCAACAACTCTTATCTGCGCGCCTGGGTGTTTAGTTTGCTCAGAGCACCGTCGCGTTGGTTTATGATGGGATGTAATTACTTATTCCTGCCTGAGCAGGCTTTAAGCATGAGTGCACACTGCCAATGACAATAAACGTGTATAACCAAAACCCGACGCCTGCAGGTCGATTTGTCAGTCGGTTGACTCGCGATGCGATGGCCCTGGTGCTGGCGGGTGGACGTGGTTCGCGATTAGAAAACCTGACAGATTGGCGTGCCAAACCCGCCGTACCGTTCGGTGGTAAGTTCCGCATTGTTGACTTTCCGTTGTCAAATTGTCTGAACTCGGGCATTCGACGGGTAGGTGTGCTAACGCAGTATAAAGCACATTCACTTATCCGGCACATACAGCGTGGCTGGGGAATGATCGGCGGTGACTTCGGGCCGTTTGTTGAACTACTGCCTGCGCAACAACGCACCGATGAAAATTCCTGGTATCAGGGAACGGCAGACGCAGTGTTCCAGAACATCGACATTATAAGAAGCTTTAATCCCAAGTATGTGATTGTTCTGGCTGGCGATCATGTCTACAAAATGGACTACGGCCCGATGCTCGCGTACCACGTGGCGCAGCAGTCTGAATTGACTATTGGCTGTATTGAAGTGCCGGTGGAAGACGCAAAAGCGTTTGGCGTGCTGAGCATGGCGCCTGACGGACGCGTCAGTGAATTTAATGAAAAGCCGGAACACCCCGCAGAGCTTGCCGA
>CALLLY010000249.1 GCA_938008205.1 uncultured Granulosicoccaceae bacterium | reverse complement strand
ATCGGGGCAATCTGCTGCGCCTGCTCTTTCAGCACCAGCGGATCAGACGATCGGTCAGAAGGCGGTGAATAGATATTTGCTACCACGCCAATAAACAAAGTGAAAAGCACTAGTGCACCAAGCACAATGCCAAAGGTCTTGAAAAAACTGGCGTCGTTATGACTCATCGACAAGTCTCCTGGGGTAAAGTAATTTGTATTATTCAGCGACTCTTGATCTGCCAACCGGCATCAGTCGCTCTTGTTGTTGGGCCACTACCAGCGGATCGGCCAAGGTGTCCGAAGCGGGTGAAAACAGATTGGCCATCACCATAATAAAGAAGGTAAAAAAGACAAGCGCGCCAAGCACAGCTGAGAAGATAATAAATGACTGAGTGTCGTCGTGGGTGCTCATAAAGCTCATGCCTGTTAAGTGTAAATACGCAGGGCGCGGTTGATTGGCGCACATATCGCCGGAATTTTAGCAACTGCAGAATACAACCACCAGCGTAGCGCCGCGTTAACATCGGCAAGTTTTGCAATCGCTGGCAAAAAAACAATCTCTGGTCAGCTACCAAATACCCGACGCAGCAGCTCAGTGGTTCGTTTCACTGGATTGTCGCGAATGGCTTTTTCCTCTTCGGCAATGTAGTAAAAAATCCCCTGCATGCCCAGATCCACCACATGGCCGGTCAGATCGGCGTCGACTTCAGGTGCAAAAGGTATCTGACGGTACTGTGTCAGGAGTTCATTAAATGCACGCACTGCTCCAACCTGTCCCAGACTGTCATCGACAATCGGACGCATCGCTGCAGCAAGCTGCGGACCCATGGCATTCTGAAAATAGCGGGTCGCCGCATCATCCGATCCTTGCAGTATTCCTTTGGCGTCAGTGAGTGTCATTTGCCGTATCGCTCCAATGAACAGTGACTTGGCCTTTGGTGTAGCCAGCTCCGCAGCACGGTTCAACTGCGTTTCAAGGGAGTTGAATCCATCGGCAAGACCGAATTTCAAGGCCACCTTTCGAGCTCGATCAAGAGCTGTGGGCAGTGGAATGTGAGCCACCGGATCGTTATTGAATCCATCGGTGCGCCCCAGCTGCTGAACAACCTGTGCCGAGCCGACTGACAATGCCTCTTTGAGACCCTGAGATATTTCATTAATCGACAGCTCTCCGCCTTCGCTGAGTACCTGTCCGGCAACCTGCTCAAGTTCATCGAGAACCGCCGAGGTGTTTGCACACCCACTCAGCAGCATCAACGCTCCAACAATAAAACTCAGTCGCATGGGGTTAACTCACAGGTTGTTTGTTAGAAGAACGGGGCAAATGCCCGCATGGCACGGATCATTATAGAGAGCCAGACGTCAGGCCGGTAACCGGCTCGGGGCTTCTTTGCAGATCGCAACAATTGCACCGCCCGGAATTGCCAGAACCTCTGCTGTGACATGCCTCTGCGACCTGTCTCTCATAACCGAGTTATCAAGCCAAAATGCCACCGGCAATGGATCGGATGTTGCAGCCTTCCCGCACTAATTCTGTGTTTCGCGGAAGGTGGCATCGGGGGTCACAGTCATCATTACATTTATCGTTTTTCATACCGGCACAACAACCAGCAGGTTTAAGCAATGAGTGTTGCGGTCAACATTCCACCGCAGCCTGGTGGTAACGCACAACCCCTGAAAAATGGCAGCATCGGTACCGTCACGGGGCAACCGCGTTCAAGTAACGATGAGTCGACAGGTCCGTTAAGACAAACCGGCCTCAATGCGGAACTGGCAGATCGCTGGTTGCTGTGGCAGATTAAAATGATCGCCGACGTGATCACCGGTTGCGTCTATTCACCGGACGGCAAACCGCTTGCGATTCGCCCGCGCACGGCCACAGGCATTGAACAACTCGATCACAGTGCAACCGAGGCGGTTCGTACCCAACAGGCAGTGGTTTCTACCGAAGTACCTTTTGGCCAGCTGAACGGCCGACTGGGTGACGTGATCGCGACGCCGGTGAAAGACGGCGACAAAACCCTTGCAATCGTAGCGCTGCTGATGTCACCGCGCCCTCAGTCCAGGCAAAACGTGGTGTTGCAACTTCTGCAATGGGGAGGCTACTGGCTGCATTCACTAAGTCAGCTTTCCGACGGTATAGAACAGGACGCCGGCAGCTTCACCCACGCCTTGCTGGGCACAGTGCTCAAACATGACAATTCACACAAGGCCTGCATGGATATCGCCAGCCGCCTTGCGATCAGGCTTGACTGCGACCGCGTCACTATCGGTTTGCGACGCGGTGTGGTGGTCCGTACCGAGTGCATTTCGCACCTGGCAAGCTTTGACTCACGAACCCAGCTAATACGCAGACTGGAAGCAGCCATGGAAGAGTCACTGGACCAGGCGGCAACCATTTCCATACCGGCCTTGCCGGGCGGACAGAATGCCATTGACAAGGCCCACCGCGATCTTGCCTCACAGAACAATAATGCATCGGTCATGACGTTACCACTTGTCGGCCAACAGAGCAGCTATGGCGCCATTGTTCTGGAACGCGATGCCCGGCAGCCTTTTGACAATGACACCGAACAATGGTGTCAGTCAGTGCTCTCTGCAGTCGCCCCGGCGCTGGAACTTAAACGCTTCGAAGAACGCCCGCTCACCGCCAAGGCCGTGGACTCCGCACGCAGTGGACTCAGTGACCTGTTTGGACCGAAACATCTGAAGCTGAAAGTCACTGCAGCATGCGTTGCTCTGGCACTGGTACTGGGTTCAGTCATCGACGGCAACCACCGGGTCTCTGCACCTGCGAGCATTGAGGGCGCTATGTCCCAGGTGATCGCCGCACCGATTGCCGGATTTATCAAATCTTCAAACGTACGTGCCGGTGATACCGTCACACAGGGTCAGGTGCTTGCAACACTTGATGATCGTTCGCTGCAGCTTGAACTTAAAAAGTGGCTGGGCGAAGAGAACAAAGTTAAAAAAGCCTATCAGGAAGCTCTGGCCAAACGCGCCAGAACCGAACTCAGCATTCTGCGCGCAAAGACAGATCAGATCGAAGCCGAGTTATCACTGGTACGCGAGCGCATAGAGCGCACACAACTGACCGCGCCTTACGCAGGCTTTGTCACCAGCGGTGATCTGAGCCAGTCACTCGGTTCACCGGTAGAAATTGGTGAAGTGCTGTTCGAGGTCGCGCCTCTGGAAGAGTATCGCGTTGTTATAGAGGTTGATGAACGCGACATGGCGGGTGTCGTCGATGACAAAAAAGGGCAAATGGTGATCGCCGCGTTGCCTGGTGAACCGAAAGCGTTCACAGTCGATCAGGTATTGCCAGTGGCCATTTCCGGTGAGGGTAAAAGTTACTTTCGGGTAGAAGCAAAGCTCGATCAGGCAGCGCAGGATTTACGACCGGGTATGGAAGGCGTTGCACGTATTGAGATGGGTGAGCGCAAGTTGCTATGGATCTGGACTCACAAAGTTATTGATCGCGTGCGACTATGGCTATGGACTAACGGCTGGTAACGGCAATGATCGATACCGCCATTGACACCACTGAAGTGGAAGAAGCTATACCGGAACAGTGGAACCATGTTGCCAAACTGTGTCCGCGGTTGCATAGCCACATCAGTGCACATCCGCAAAAATTTCGCGGTTCCCGTTGGTACATCATCAGTGACACCGCCCGCGGTCGTCATATGCGAATTAACGACTCCGCCTACGAGTTTGTTGGCCGTCTCGATGGCGAAAATACCATAGAAGAAACGTATCAAAGGATACGTTCAACCGGTTCGGAAATAACACGCGAAGAAATTCTCGGGATATTGTCTCAGTTGTTTCATGCCGGTGTTATCCATAGCGGGCTACCGGCGGATGTTGAACAACTGTTTAAACACAACCGCATGGAAAAAAGTAACGCAAGAATTAAAAGGTTTATTAACCCGCTGGCGTTACGACTACCGTTGCTGGACCCTGATAGATTTCTGAATAAAACAGTCACTGCTATTCGTCCGTGTTTTTCTGCTGCAGGCATGCTGGTGTGGGCGTGTGTAATCGGGTTTGCCACTGTTATGTTACTGGTGCATTTCCAGGAACTGACTGCCACACTTAAACAGAATATTCTGGCACCACGCAATATCATTCTGACAATCGCGATCTTCCCGATCATGAAACTGTTTCATGAATTTGCGCATGCCTATACGGTGAAAACCTGGGGTGGTGAAGTCCATGAAATGGGTATCTCTCTACTGGTGCTGATGCCAGTACCGTATGTCGATGCTTCTGCGGCATGGTCATTCAGGGAAAAGTATAAACGCGCACTTGTTGGCGCATCAGGCATGATTGTAGAGCTATTCATCGCTGCGATTGCCTTTATCATCTGGGCGCTGGTGCAACCGGGATTAATTAAAGATGCTGCATTGTCGGCTTTCTTAATCGGCAGTGTTTCAACCCTGTTGTTCAACGCCAATCCGCTGCTGCGATTCGATGGCTATTACATACTGCAAGACCTGATTGAAATCCCCAACCTGTACAGCCGTGCAGGTAAGTTCAACGCTTATCTGTTTAAAAAACACGTATTGGGACAACCCTCTGTGGTTTCACCTGCCACCGAGCCCAGTGAACAAAACTGGCTGTTTGGATACGGCATTCTTGCCTGGTGCTATCGCATGTTTATCTCACTGGTGATCGCCTCCTTTCTTGCCGGTAAGTACTTTATTATTGGCCTCGCACTGGCTGTCTGGTCACTAACCTTAATGATTGTTCTGCCAATCTACCGCGGGCTTAAATATCTGCTTTTCGATACATCGCTGTCGGATATTCGAATGCAGGCCGTCGGTCGCAGTGCCGCACTGATCGCAATTGTCGCCTTCACCATATCCATCATCCCGTTTTCGTTGTACACCAATGCAGAGGGCATTGTCTGGGTGCCGGATCAGGCCCAGATTTACGCCGGTACCGATGGGTTTGTTAAAGAAGTCACTCATCAATCAGGCACCGAAGTCGCCAGCGGCGATGTTGTCGTGCAGCTACAAAACCCTGATTTGGCAACCCGACAGGTGGTTCTTGAAGCCAGAGTTAGAGAACTGAACGAACGACTAAAGAGCGAGAAATTTACAGATCCTGTGGCAGCAGACCAGACCGCTGAAGAGTTGGTTACCGCTGAAGCAGATCTCGAATCATTATTGGTAGAACAAAGCGATCAGTCGCTGCAAAGCACAATAGACGGTACCTTCGTGTTGTCAAAAGAACAGGCAACTATCGGTCGCTACGTCAAAAAAGGCGAACCTGTCGCTTACGTGGTTAATCCACAGGCGCTAATTGTTCGGGTCGTGATTCCACAGGCTTCTGTGGGATTACTCAATCGTGACACCCACGATGTGGAAGTTCGCCTCGCCGACAACCCTGCTGAAACGATTATGGCGACTATCGTTCGCCAGACACCATCGGGCAGTAATGCACTACCGAGTCGAGCGCTCGGTGCGGTCGGTGGTGGGGAAATTGCTGTGATTGACAATGACAAGAACGGCACAACAACCGCTGAGAAAGTTTTTCAGGTAGACATTGCTCTACCGGATACCAGTAGAGTTTCAGGCCTGGGCACCCGGGCATTTGTTCGAATTAATCATGGTCGGGAAATACTCGTGCAGCAATGGCTGCGCAGAATACAGCAGCTGCTGTTGAACACCCTGCCCTTTTAGCGAAACGCGCAGAGAATGAAAATGCGAATGACAACTAAGTTACTACCACTTGCCGCGTTGATGTTTACCTCATTGGCAGTGCAAGCTCAATCGACTCAGGAAGATGCCGTGGCGTCCGGACTGACTGGCATGGACTGCATAGTCGAGCCCAGCCAGGTTGTGGAACTCGGTACCAGTGTGGCCGGTGTGATTGATCAAATGGCGTTTGAGAAAAACGACTTCATCACTGAAGGTGACGTAGTCGCACTGCTTGATTCCAGACTTGAAGTCGCCACCCTGGAACTTGCAACCGCGAGAGCTGCAATCGACACTTCACTAAATCTGAGAAGAGAGAACGCCGACTTCGGATTGCGCACGCAAAAGCGGAATCAAAAACTGTTTAAAGAAGCGACCATTTCCGAGCAGGATATGGACAAGGTGCGCACTGAAACCTATATCGCACAACTGCAGGCTCGCCAGGAAGAAGACAATCAGCGCATTGCACGGCTTGAAGCCGAACGCGCTCGACAAGCTCTTGAGCAGCGCACTGTCAGATCACCCATCACCGGTGTGATTATGGAACGCTATAAGTCTATTGGTGAATACGTTGAGGCAGAACCGGTTTATCGAATTGCCAACCTCGATCCATTGCACGTCGAATTGATAGTTCCGGTAAAGCACATGGGACAAATCAAGCGCGGTATGAAAGCCCAGGTAGATATTGACCTGGATCTGGACCCGGAACAGACCGCTGAAGATAGCCACGTTGCTGTAGTGCAAAGTGTTGATCGGGTTGCCGATGCTGCCAGCGGTACTTTCGG
>CALLLY010000248.1 GCA_938008205.1 uncultured Granulosicoccaceae bacterium | reverse complement strand
CATAAGTAGCCACACTTCAGTCATGGATGCGACGGACTCTCATTCTATTGCCTACTTGCAAACCTCTGGTTCCGGCAGTGCTAACCGACAGCACGCCAGGTCTTATGTGGTTGCCCAAGCCGACCATGTCGATTGGTTTTTTGTGTTGTTGGTGGGTTTGTTAGCAACGCTTGGTCTGGTGATGGTGTTTTCGGCTTCTATCGCCTTGTCTGAGCGTTTACATGAAAATGCCATTTACTTCGGACGCAATCAGGCAGTGTTTCTATCTGTCGGGCTATGTGCCGCAGCAATTGCGTGGAACGTGCCGCTGCAGTTTTGGGAGCGGGTAGGGCCTTTGCTTCTTGTGGGAGGCTTTGTGTCGCTTTGCCTGGTGTTGATTCCGGGGCTTGGCAAGAGCGTTAATGGTGCACAGCGCTGGATTGATCTGGGGATCTCTGTGCAGCCGTCTGAATTTTTTAAGCTTGCAGTTGTGATTTATCTGGCAAGCTATTTTGTGCGTAAAGGTGAGCAGATCAGGCACTCTTTTCCGGCATTTGCTATACCGCTTGGTATCGCTGCCGGCGCCAGCTTCTTGTTGTTGCTTGAGCCGGATTTTGGTGCAACAGTCGTTGTGGCGGCCACGGTTATGGCGATGATGTTTATCGCCGGTGTCAAGCTGCGTCATTTCTTTTTTGTGTTTGCCGCGTTTATCCCTCTTGCTCTGGCGCTGGTCTATGCATCACCCTATCGGCGCACCCGGCTGTTGAGCTTTGTTAATCCATGGGATGATCCGTTTGCCACTGACTTCCAGCTGACACAGGCACTGATAGCAATTGGTCGGGGTTCCTTTGATGGGGTGGGGTTAGGCAATAGCGTGCAGAAGATGGCCTATCTGCCAGAGCCACATACCGACTTTGTTTTTGCCGTGATGGCGGAAGAGCTCGGCATTATCGGTGTGACTATCGTGCTTGGGTTGTTTGCCATGATAGTTGCCCGTTGCTTTCGAGTGGCGCGCAATGCAGAACGTGCCGGTCATCTGTTTGCCGCACACATGACGTGCGGTATCGGGTTCTGGCTGGGTATTCAGGCGTTCATTAATGTGGGTGCGAACATGGGTGTGTTGCCGACCAAAGGGATCACACTGCCGTTATTCAGCTACGGTGGAACCAGTATTCTTGTGGTGTGTTTTGCCTGCGGGCTAATACTGCGCGCGCATCGGGAAGTGGCAGAGCACACGACTGCCGAGCTGCGTAAAAGTGTGGAAGCCAGACTCGACGCTGCCAGAATGAGTGCTGCAGGCAAGGCGGTGCGAAATGTCTAGTGTGCGCAAAGTAATTATCGCTGCCGGTGGCACAGGCGGACATGTGTTTCCAGCGCTGGCTGTGGCTGATGAACTCAAAGCGCGTGATGTGAGTGTTGTTTGGGTGGGTACACAACGTGGTATGGAGTCCCGACTTGTACCTCAGTGGGGCTATCCCATACGAACACTAACCGTCTCTGCACTTCGTGGTCGGGGCTTGTTGTCCAGGGTGCAGGGTGGTTTGCGACTTTTTGTGTCGTTGTTTCAATCGTTAAAACTTATGCGTGCTGAAGCGCCGCAGGCGGTGCTTGGTATGGGTGGTTATGTGGCCGGGCCTGTGTGTGTGGCGGCGCGACTTTGTAGAACACGTACGGTCATGCATGAGCAGAATGCCGTTGCAGGATTTACCAATCGCTTGATTAAAAATTTTGCATCCCGAGTGCTTGAAGCGGTGCCTGGTACTTTCGATTCGAAAGTGAAAGCAATACACACCGGTAACCCTGTTCGTAAAGACATTCTGTTACTTCAGGCGCCAGAGCTGCGAATGAAAAACAGAACCGGTCCGATCCGTATTCTCCTTGTTGGCGGAAGTCAGGGAGCGCAGTCGTTAAATCACGTGTTGCCGGCAGCGGTTAGTTTGTTAAATACCGAAGTCTGTGTCAGACACCAGGCTGGTGCCGGCAACAAAGAAACAACACGCAAAGCGTATGAAGGGTGTACACAACAGATTGAGGTGATCGAGTTCATAGATGATATGGCCGAGGCCTATACGTGGGCTGATTTGCTGGTGTGTCGTGCTGGAGCGATGACGGTTGCGGAGATTGCTGCCGTAGGGCTGGCTGCAGTATTGGTTCCGTATCCCTATGCGGTGGATGATCATCAAACGGCCAATGGACGCTTTCTTGTCGAGGCAGGTGCCGCATTAATGATTCAGGAGTCTGACTTGTCTGCGCAAACACTGGCTGAGCAATTAAGGCCACTGGTTGCAAACAGAGATCAACTGATAAACATGGCATCAAATGCCCGCAAGGTATCGCGCCGCAATGCAACAGAACTGGTGGTCGATGAAATTCTGGGAGAAGTCGCATGAGCTTTCCGGCCAGTAGTGATCGAGTACAAAGCTGGATGCGTCGTATAGACGGGATGCATTTTGTTGGCATTGGCGGTGTCGGTATGGGTGGCATTGCCGAGGTCATGATCAACCTGGGTTACAGTGTCAGCGGTTCAGACACCTCACGTAATGCGCTGGTTAAACGCCTTGAGTCGCTTGGTGCGCGTGTGTTTCAGGGGCATGACGCTGAAAACGTCGATGGTGTGGATGTAGTCATTGTGTCGTCTGCAATCTCTGAAGAAAATCCGGAAGTGGTTGCGGCGCGGCAAAATCGAATACCGGTGATTCGTCGCGCCGAGATGCTCGGTGAACTGATGCGCTTTAAGCAGGGTATTGCGGTCGCTGGTACGCACGGTAAAACCACCACAACCAGTCTGGTTGCAAGTGTGCTGACGGAAGGCGGAATGGATCCGACTTATGTTATCGGTGGAAAACTGAATAGCTCTGCAACCAACGCTTATCTTGGAAAATCTGAATGGCTGGTGGCCGAGGCCGACGAAAGTGATGCATCGTTTTTATTGTTGCAGCCGGTTATAGCAATAGTCACCAATATCGATGCAGATCATTTATCGTCATATGAAAACGATTTTGATCGCCTGAAACAAGCCTTTGTCGATTTCCTTCAGCACTTGCCTTTTTATGGGCTGGCTGTGATGTGTATTGACGACAGCACGGTGAAGCAACTGGTGGAGCAGGTTGCCCGTCCGGTGATGACCTACGGGTTCGATCCCGAAGCAGATGTGATGGGATTTAATTTCCGGCAAGAGCAGATGAAGTCCTGCTTTGATGTGAAGCTACCCGATGGCAGCGAGATGCGTCAGATCACACTGAATTTACCCGGTATGCATAACGCGCAGAATGCTCTGGCTGCGGTTGCCGTTGGCTGGGAGCTGGGTCTGCGACCAACCAACATGCGTCAGTCGTTCCAGCATTTTCAGGGTATTGGCAGGCGCGCTCAACCCTTGGGGCAGTTGCATTTTGACGGCGGCACCGCCGAGCTATACGACGATTATGGTCATCATCCGCGGGAAGTGGCGGCCACCCTGAAAGCAATATCTGCAGGGCGCCCCGATAACCGGTTGGTGGTGGTGTTCCAGCCTCACCGCTATACACGAACTCGTGATCTGTTTGATGATTTTACCGAAGTGCTCGGCGCAACAGATGTGCTGTTACTTACTGAGGTTTATCCCGCGGGAGAGGCTCCAATACCCGGCGCAGATGGTCGCGCACTGGCGCGCGCGATTCGTCAGCGCGGTGTGGTGGATCCGATTTTTGTCGGTGAGATAGAGTCTATTGCGCAAACCTTGCGCGGTGTGCTGGCGGATGGCGATGTGGTGTTAACGCTGGGTGCCGGTTCTATTGGAGCATTGGCGAACTCTTTACCTGGAGAGTTCAGCTTGGAGGCGAGTCATGCATAACAACATCGAGTATAAGATGGCTGTCACCGATCAATTTAAAGGACAATCCGATGAATAGCGTTAGTCAGCCGGTGTTGCCAGTGGAAACTGACCGGGGCGGGTTGTCTGGTATCGGGGTTATTGCTGTACTGACGATAGTGGTCGTGGTGTTTATTATCGGTCAGATGACGATCAGTCATTTCCGTGACCCGGGACGCTTTCCTATTCGCACCGTTGTCGTTGAAGGGGCGTATCAACACACGGGTCAGAGTCAGCTTAAGGACAGAGTATTATCTCAGGCGTCGAAAGGTTTTTTTAATCTTGATATAGCCAAAATTCAAAAGGAAGTGGAGGGGTTGCCATGGGTGGACAAGGCCTATGTGCGCCGCGTCTGGCCGGAAAGCATTAACGTACTAATAGAAGAGCATACTCCGGTGGCGCGATGGGGACGGGACGGGCTGGTGAGTGATCAATTCAAACTATTCTTTCCGCCAAGAATGGCTGAATCACAAGATGCGCTGCTCAATGAACTGGTTTCTGATCTGCCGGTATTGCACTCACCTGCGCGACGGCATGCGGCGTTGTTAAAATTACATGAACAGACCGAGCCGTTATTCAAAGCCATTGAAGCGCCTTTAGTAGGCATTGAAGAAGACGAACGTCGATCAGTAACACTGATGCTGGATGGTGATGTGCAGGTGGTTATCGGGCACAGACTGATTGCCGAGAGAATTGAACGTTTTGCAGATATTTTTAGATCTTATGTAGCACCTGTTTACGATGACGTGGCGAGGGTGGATATGCGATATACCAACGGATTTGCGATGGCAAGAAAGAGTGTGTTATCGAATAACGCGAGGGTGAATTGATGGCGGTAAATTCTGACCAGAGAATTGTAGTCGGGCTGGATATTGGGACTTCAAAAATTGTTGCCATAATAGCCAATGTATTTGATGACGAGCGCATTGAGATCATCGGGCTGGGGCACAAACCGTCTCAGGGGATGAAGAAAGGGGTGGTCGTTAACATAGAATCAACGGTAGCTGCGATCGAAGAGGCAGTTAACGAAGCTGAGTTAATGGCTGGTGTTCAGGTTAAGTCTGTTTATGCAGGAATAGCCGGCAGCCATATAAAAAGCATGAATTCACATGGCATCGTTGCGATAAAGGATGGTGAAGTATCTGAAAGCGATGTAGAGAGAGTTATTGATGCCGCAAAAGCAGTTGCTATACCTGCTGATCAGCGCATACTACACGTGCTGCCGCAAGAGTTTATCATTGACAATCAGGAAGGCATTCGCGAGCCGATTGGAATGTCCGGGGTGCGTCTTGAAGCTAAAGTTCATCTTGTCACAGGCTCAGTGAGTGCAGCGCAAAATATCACCAAGTGTGTGCAGCGTTGCGGGCTTGAAGTCGAAGATATAATTCTTGAACAGCTTGCCTCTTCGTTTTCTGTATTAACTGAAGATGAAAAAGATCTGGGGGTATGTCTGGTAGATATTGGTGGCGGCACAACCGATATAGTGGTGTTTACTGAAGGCGCTATACAACATACTGCTGTTATTCCTATTGCGGGTGATCAGGTCACCAATGACATCGCGGTAGCACTTCGTACGCCCACACAGTATGCAGAAGATATTAAAACGCGATACGCCTGTGCCTTGCGGCAGAAGGCGCAGCCCGATGAAGTCATCGAGGTACCGGGTGTTGGTGACAGAGCACCCAGAGAACTGGAAAGACAAACACTGGCTGAAGTTGTTGAGCCGCGTTATGAAGAGTTGTTTTCGCTGATTCATTCCGAGCTACAGCGCAGTGGCTTTGAAGAGGCCTGTGGTTCGGGGATTGTGTTAACCGGAGGCAGTTCGAAAATGGAAGGGGCCATTGAGTTGGCTGAAGAGGTGTTCCACATGCCGGTTCGACTAGGTGAACCGCAGAATATTCACGGATTGGTTGATGTTGTATGCAATCCAATTCATGCGACCGGTGTGGGGCTTGTGATGTACGGACAAAGGTCCGGCGGGCAATTAGTGGAAGAGGGGAAGCGGGGTGATGTAAGTGAGGAGGGGATTTTTGAACGAATGAAAAGTTGGTTCAAAAGAAATTTTTAATGATGAATTTTTTTAATTGTTTCAATGTAAACGACCGAGGGGTGAGCAATGTTTCAATACGATATTAATCAAAACCAGGCTGCTGTCATCAAGTTGATTGGTGTAGGCGGCGGCGGCGGCAACGCTGTCGAGCACATGATGAATGCGAATATTCATGGTGTGGAATATATCTGTGCGAATACAGACGCGCAGGTGCTATCAAAAATGGGTGCAAAAAGTACCATTCAACTGGGCACAGAAATTACCAAGGGGCTGGGAGCAGGCACTAACCCTGACATAGGTCGCCAGGCGGCACAGGAAGACAGAGATCATATCGCGCAGGTTATCAATGGTGCAGATATGCTGTTTTTAACTGCAGGCATGGGTGGTGGTACCGGTACAGGTGCAATTCCGGTTATCGCTTCTATAGCCAAAGACCTGGGTATTCTTACTGTTGCTGTTGTTACCAAGCCTTTTCCTTTTGAAGGTGGCAAACGCCGTCAGGTGGCTGAAGAAGGGCTAATGGAATTACGCCAGCATGTTGATTCGTTGATTGTTGTTCCAAACGAAAAACTGCTGACCAACCTCGGACCCAACGTCACTGTGCTGCAGGCTTTTAAAGCAGCAAACGATGTGTTGAAAAATGCGGTACAGGGTATTGCTGAAATTATTACTAACCCGGGTCTGATCAACGTTGACTTTGCTGACGTGCGCGCTGTGATGTCTGAAATGGGCCAGGCAATGATGGGTACAGGTAGCGGTCATGGTGAAAACCGTGCGGTAGAGGCGGCAACTGGTGCCACCCAGAGCCCGTTACTCGACGACATTAACCTCAAGGGTGCCAGAGGCATTCTTTGTAATATTACTGCTGGCGCGGATCTTTCCATGCAGGAGTTCCAGTCGGTTGGTGATGTACTTGAAGAGATCGCTGCGACTGATGCCAATGTCGTGATTGGTACTTCTATCGACAAAGAAATGGAAGGTGAGATTCGTGTGACCGTTGTTGCCACTGGCCTTGAAAATGAACGCGCCAAAAAGCCTATGCGCATAGTCAAGTCTACGGGGGACAGCAAGGCAACGGCTGGAAGCTATGGTGAGTATGACAAGCCGCCAAGTGCTCGCGGTGTCGCATCGTCCCGAGCACCGGTAGCGTCGTCTTCGTCGCGTCCAGGGCAGAGTGCGAGTTCACCAGTCAGAAAACCGGCTGAGCGAAGTGCTGCACCAGCGCGAAAACCTCAGATTGAACTGGCTGATGTTGATCGCGAAGACGACGAGCTGGATTACCTGGATTTGCCTACCTTTCTGCGACGTCAGGCAGACTAGTTAACACTGCAGACAGGCGCGCCAAATTGAGTGGCGCGCTGCAAATTCGCGATGTGTCCTATCCATCGCGAGCTATGTATTGAATTCAGCAAAGATGACCGCATCTGTTTGACGGGCCGGTTCCGGTATTTTTGCCGGCGCCGACTATAATTACGATCGTTTAACGTGCTGGTGATTCGACTGTTGGATGCATTAGCATAACGGCTTGGTTGCTGACATCTTCTTGGTTGGCAACATTGCGCACGACGCTACGTGCACGCAGTCAATACCCCGTCTCGGGGAATGCCGAAAAGGATAATAACAGGTGATCCGTCAGCGAACTCTCAACAACCCTATTCACGCCACTGGAGTGGGCCTGCATACGGGAAGAAAAGTTTATCTCACGCTCTCTCCAGCACCTATCAACGCCGGCATTGTTTTCCGCCGTGATTTAGGATCTGAGACCGTCAGTATTCCAGCAACCGCTGGTAAAGTCGTCTCAACTGAACTCGCCACCACCATTGGTGATGAGCAGGGTAATACCATCTCGACAATCGAGCATCTGATGGCCGCGTTTGCCGGACTGGGTATCGATAACTGTTTTGTCGATGTGAGCGCTCGCGAAGTGCCAATTATGGATGGCAGTGCCGCACCTTTTATTTTTCTGATTCAGTCTGCGGGTATTCGTGAGCAGGTTGCTCCGAAAAGATTCCTTAAAATCAAGCGCTCACTGACCGTCGAAGAAGATGACAAGTGGGTGCGTTTCGATCCCTACGATGGCTTTCGGGTTGATTTCGAGATCAGTTTCAAGCACCCGGCAATATCTGAAGGTTCGCAGAAGGCGGTCATCGATTTCTCATCAACCTCGTTTGTGCGTGAGATCAGCCGGGCTCGAACTTTTGGTTTCATGAGTGATATTGAAACCTTACGCAAGCGCGATCTGGCGCTTGGCGGGTGTCTGGATAACGCCATCGTCGTCGACAACTACAAGGTTCTGAATACAGACGGTCTGCGCTACGATGATGAATTTGTGCGCCACAAGATCCTCGATGCTATCGGAGATCTGTTTCAGCTGGGCTGTGGAGTGATAGGGCAGCTGACCGGGTACAAGTCCGGCCATGGATTAAATAACAAGCTGGTGCGGGCGTTGTTGGAACAGCCGGATGCCTGGGAAGAGGTGACATTCGAGGAAGAAGAAGGCCCGATCGTCTACTCGCAGCCACTCGCGGTTGCCAGCTAAACAAGCTCGAGCCTGCATAATTTAGAGTGCTGACCGCCACCAGGGGGTCAGCTTCGCAGGGTTACCGGTGGAACGCTGCGCGATTGCACCACCCGAACCACCATGCCTTGTTTGGTAAAGACTTTTTTGATCTCGGCATCGTAGAATCGCAGTTTCCCCGTCCAGGCGGGGGAGTCGGAAAATACCGTGAGGGTGGTATCTTCCAGCGACGCGTACACCACTCTTTTCAGCACATCTGGCGGAAGCGCCAATACCAATGCATCTTTCAGGCGTTGCCATTGTCTGGATTTCTGGCCCAGTGCTGAGTCAAGGTACTGATTAATTTCGTGCATATTGTGTCTGGCAATTGTTCGGTGGTGTATTTCTACCGGCAGTTTACCAGTATGCAACAGTCGGCTGAACTTTACCGGTTTGTCGCTCTCTCACTGCTTGGCCAGCGGTAATCCTGTTACCGGCTATTGAGCGTTAAAATTGCATATATGTCGCGGTTTTTTGCGGATTGTCTTGTAAGCGCCGGTCGCGACCACACTTTCGTGTTGTACGAGGGGTGCCATCGGTTTGCAAACTGACGAATTGACGCATTCTCCTGTTACCATAGCGGTATTCGAGATATACCAATCTACAGACATCGGATCATCGAAGAAAATGAACAACAAACAGGCTCGGGTAGCTGACAAATGTTAGGCAATTTGGTCAAGAAATTTGTCGGTAGCCGTAACGACAGGCTGGTCAAGCAGTATCAGAAAACTGTATCTGCTGCGAATCAGCTGGCCGACACCTGCGCGGCCATGTCTGACGAGCAATTGCGTGGCAAAACCGATGAACTGAAGGCAAAGGTTGCCGATGGCGCTTCGCTCGACGATTTGCTGCCCGAAGCATTCGCGATTGTCCGTGAGGCGGGTACCCGTGCCATGGGTATGCGCCACTACGACGTACAGTTTATCGGTGGCGCGGTGCTACACGACGGCAAAATTGCCGAGATGCGCACCGGTGAAGGTAAAACACTGGTGGCAACAACCGCTGTGTATCTGAATGCACTGACGGGCAAGGGCGTGCATGTCGTGACCGTGAATGACTATCTGGCACAACGCGATGCCGAGTGGATGGGAACGCTGTACAAATTTCTCGGGCTGACCGTCGGAGTGATCGTTGGTGGAATGGATTCAGCTTCCCGCAGAGCCTCGTATGCGGCGGACGTTACCTACGGAACTAACAACGAATTCGGTTTCGACTATCTGCGCGACAACATGGCGATGTCGCTGGAAGACAAAGTTCAGCGCGGCCTGCACTACGCGAT
>CALLLY010000247.1 GCA_938008205.1 uncultured Granulosicoccaceae bacterium | reverse complement strand
GGGGAGTCGCCAGTGCGTTGGGAGCTGCGCACGTACGCAGAGATGTGCCCGTTGTATCTATAAGCGGAGATGGTGGCGCATTGTTTACGATCAGCGAGCTTGCTACTGCGGTACACCATAATATTCCGCTTAACGTCATTGTGATGAATGATAACGCTTACGGCAACGTTCGTGGTATACAGCGCGATGACTATGGTGAGCGGTATATTGCCTCCGACCTTACCAGTCCGGACTTTGTAGCACTTGCCAAAAGTTTTGGTGTTGTTGCAGAGCGGGCTGATACTCCCGATAAGCTAAAAAGCTGCTTGCAGCGAGCTATAAAAAATAATGGGCCAAACCTGATTGAAGTGCCGGTATCCGAATTTCCCTCCCCTTGGGAATATATTCAGCTACCCAGGGTTAGAGGGCAGTAAGTTCCGCTTTAAGAGAATGCGCTTCTGGCTTTACCGGATTGTTGTACTTTAAAAATAGAGCTCGCATCCGGTGGCGGTGGCAATGGCATGCGAACCGGCACTTCACTCAAGCGTGCATGCAAAGGTTGTTCGCCGCAGATCATGCGGTTATTCATAGCGTGCCATAGTGCGGTTTGATCAAGCCCTGAGTAGGCGCTGCTATTACCATTGATGGGCCAGGCATCTGCTGCGATACATTCGTAGAATAAAATTTTCCTGGCGCGGGTTGAATGGTTAGGTGCCGAGCCATGTAAGCAACGCACGTGATGAATGGTTAGTGAGCCGGCCTTACCGGTTAAGGCTTCCGCTTGCTGCACGTTGAAACGCGGATCCTGCGGATCTATAGCGCCGCAAAACACACCGTGTTGGGTGTGATCGAGCACCGGCCCTTTGTGGCTTCTGGGAATTGCCATCAGCGGTCCCGATGCTTCAGTGACATCTTCCAGCATTACGCCTATCGCCAATAAATCATCATTGGTGTGTGGATAAAATGCCCAGTCCTGATGCCACTCAACTGCTGCTCCTCCACCCGGTGCTTTGGTATTGAGTTTACTGGTATGTAAACGAATATTCTCTCCCAGCAATGGTTTGATCAGGTTGGTTATTCTTTCGCTTCGAATGATTTGCCAGTAGACAGGGTCGAGCTCATGCGGCAGTTTGATTCTGGTTAACCTGGGTGTGTCTCTGCTGTGACCGTTATCGAGATCGTACTTATCATTACTTTCAGTTACTTCACTCGATTGTTGAATCAGACGGTCGGTGACGGTGTTGAGATCTTGAAGTTGCTGTGCCGACAGAGCGTTTTCGATTAACAGATAGCCCTTTTCTGCGTACTCGGAAATTTGAAGATCTGAAAGCATGATTACAAGCCCTGGATTGGTGTCGTCAGATGATTCGAACTGTTCGTTAAATTGCAATTTTTGCACATTTACACAGCCGTAGTGTGTCATTATTCGACGAGAGAAGGCAGGCCCGATATTTCGACTTCCCAGCTGTGCTGGTGTGAACCTTTGCTCGTCAAATTAGTCTAAGTTGGGCGGTTGTCTATTCACCTCAATGTATCCACAGGATTTATTTATATGAAATTCGCCTCCTTTGTTGTTGCAGCGTCTGTTTTTGGCGGTACTGTATCTGCAGCTGATTTGTCGGCAGTGCCATCAGGCACTTACGATGTTGATACTACCCACGCCTACATCCGGTTTCAGTATAACCATCTCGGGTTGTCTAACCCGACACTGGGGTTTGAGGAATTCAAACTGACAATGGATCTGGATAATGAAAATCCGGTCAATACTAAAGTGTCGCTCGACATTACAACCGACAGCGTCCAGACCGGCTCGGATATTTTTCATCAGCACATTACCGGTGGCAAGTGGTTCGATGCAGCCAGCAATCCGAATATCACTTTTACCAGTACTGAAGTTACCGCCAACAGCGATGGCACCTACGACCTGACTGGTGATCTTTCTATCAAGGGCGAAACACATCCGGTTACCTTAAAAGTCACAGTGAACGCGGCAATGATGCACCCGATGGCTGGTAAGCCTGTGGTAGGTATTTCTGCCTACGGTGGATTAAAGCGATCACAGTGGGGGCTTGGCGCCAATGCTCCTTACATCAGTGACGATGTAAAGCTGGAAGTACAGGCTGAGTTGTTGCAAAGACAGTAGTACTTAGTGCAGCGCTATAATAGTGTAGCGGTCAGCCTGCACTGGCTGATCGCTTTAATGATTGCCGGGCTTATTGTCCTTGCGAAAATATCCCACAACTTATCCGACGATGATCCGCTGCGTTTTGAACTGATTCAGTGGCATAAGTCTTTCGGTATCTCTGTGCTGTTGTTGGTGGTATTTAGAATTGCATGGCGCTTGACCCATCGTCCTCCGGCTCTGCCTGAATCCGTAAGGAAACTCGAGCGTTTTGGCGCATCGGCTGCACATGTTGCGTTGTATGGTTTAATGCTTGCGCTGCCGATTACCGGCTGGGCAATGGTGTCTGCCTCTCCATTGAATCTTGCAACTGAGCTGTTCGGTTTAATACCCTGGCCGCATCTGCCGTGGTTAACCACTATTACTGACAAAGAAGTCTGGGCACACCGCTTCCACGACGTGCATCATCTTCTTGGCAACGGTTTAATGCTGCTTGTGCTGCTACACGCATTGGCAGCACTGCGTCATCATTTTTTATTGAAAGATGGTGTGTTGTCGCGAATGACTATACGCGGCAATCAGGAAAATCAGTATGGATTGTTTCTTGGTGTGCTGGTTGCCGGCGCCGGTGGCATCGCGCTGCTAAATCTGCTGGACAATAATCAGCAGCAGGTACGCCCGACCGCACCTGCTGGTATTGAGGAGCAGGCTGCGGTCGTGAATCAAAGTCTGGTGGGATTTTCCGCATCACAGATGGGTGATCCGATTGTCGGTGTGTTTAAGCTGCATAAGATCACCCTTGAGATCGACAACGCTAATCTTGAATCGGCCAGTTTGCAGGCTCAGGTGGAAACCGCCAGTGTTGATACAGGTGACGGGCAAATTGATGCGACAGTGGTTACTGCTGACTGGTTTGCATCTAAAGAATTTCCATTGGCAGAGTTTGCTTCATCCAGTATCACTTCGACAGGCGAGGGGCAGTACCGCGTAGCTGGCACAATGACTATTCGCAATGTCAGTAACGACATTGAATTTGATATGAGTCAGAGCGGCAATCAGTATCGAGGTGAGTTTACGATTGATCGAACCGATTTCGGTATTGGTGTGGGCGGGCAGGACGAGTTCGTCGCACCCGATGTGACAATAAGCTTTGAAGTCAGCAAGTAGGTTCGTGTCTGCTGTTATGGTAAGCGCGTAGAGTAAAGCAAGTAACAGGGGGGCTGTGTAAGCTGTACGTTGCTTGTTGCTACCGAAACCACTTCTATGGCAGTACTAATCAACTCAGGTTTGCGTGGGGCAGTGGATGCACTGCTGATTCATCGCGCCAATGACAATGAAGACATCACTTCCGTGGCTGTTGAATCTGCCAGCCTGTCTTATGCCGGTATCGATGGAGAAAGCCACAGTGGTTTGACTCGCGAATCCTGTGTGCGCGTTAAAGGTCAGTACAAGGAAGGCACTGAAATACGTAACACCCGTCAGTTGTCTATTGTGTCCACTGAAGAGCTTGCAGAAATTGCTGGTCTAATGGATATTGCTGCAATTGAGCCTTGCTGGCTTGGTGCGAGTTTATGTTTGTCAGGGATACCTGACTTCACGATGTTGCCGCCTTCAACCCGACTGATTTTTAGTGGAGGTGTCTCGCTGGTTATAGATATGGAAAACGAGCCCTGCGAATACCCGGCGCGGGTAATCAGTCAGTATTACCCTGATAAAGGTAAGTACTTTGTAAAGCATGCATTGGGCAGGCGGGGAGTCACTGCCTGGGTTGAAAAAACCGGAACTATCGAAAGCGGTGAGTCGCTGTCGGTGCATGTTCCCAGAGTCAGGCCCTACCGGCACGGCAGGCAACATGCTGTCTAGATCTTAAGATCAGCTGTAGTAGGGATAGACAAACTCCAGATATTCACCACCGATTTCTATGAAATCTCCACCCGCAAGTTTGATTTCGATCTGCGGAGATACGCCTTTGCCGTTGTGTTTAATCGGTTGGGTACGAGCGTTCATGGGCAGAAAGTAGTAGCCGGTGTCCTTCTTAGCGATAGCACCGATATCACCGCCGGTTTTACCTACGGTGGTTAACGGCTTTTCCAATGCCACCAAAGCCCCCGTCTTTTTGCCCGAAGCAACTCTCAGCGCGGCAACCTCGGAGATGATCTGTTCCAGATGCGGTTCAACAATCGGTGTGACCGATTGCATCGGGGTGACGTTTTTCAGCTCTTCGGGTTGTGGTGGTGTACTGGTGTAGGTTTCTGAATATTTCAGCTTATAGTTGCCTATGACGATCTCGTCTGCGTGCAACAGAAAGTGCCGGTCGATTTTGCGGCCGTTAACCAGTGTGCCGTTGGTGCTGTCCAGATCTTCCAGAATCAAACAAGACGAATCCGAAATCACTCGAGCGTGGTAGCCGCTCACTGACAGGTGGGGCAGACACAGTGCATTGTCGCGTCTGCGACCGATGGTGACGGTGTCATCGGAGAGCCCCAGACTAGTGGATTCGCCGGTTTCTGCAGTAATTATTAGCTGTGCCATAACGCAATTCAGTGATTCGGAAATAACCGATGACACTAGCACAGACAAGCCCTTACGGGCAGATTGTAAAGATTTCTATACAGGAAGGTGCGCAGAACGCGATGGGTCAGAATGCCTCAAACGGAAGCCGTTCGGAGGTTGGTGCTGTGGTTACCGGAATTTTGATCGACTGGCCCGGTTGCAGATGATTTCTGCGCCACAGGGACGGGTTCCACTTTTTAAGGTCGCCAACAGAAAGGTTGAACTTGTCGGTAATTGATATCAGAGAATCGTTGGGGTGCACTCGATAGTTGATGAGCTTTTGCGAGAGATCTTCAGGAGTCTCTTCATCCAGGTACGCGACTATCATTCTATCTCCCGGCTGAAGCGGTTTGTCGGACTCTCCATTCCAGCTTAGCAGGGTGTCGACATCGGTTTGCAGCTCCCTGGCGATGGCCCAGAGACTTTCTCCGGGTTCAACCACGTGGCTTTGGTACACATATTTTTTGTACGGCTTGAACTGATAGGGTGACGAATTCTGGCCATCGTTTATCAAGTCGGATGGACTAAAAAAGGCTGCCACGGTGGCAAGGCTGTGCCCCGTCGCTGAGTTACCGGCCAGCACCGGCTCACCCAGTTTGCCTTGATTAAGTTGATCGATAAGCTGCGCAGATTTCTCCGCGGGCAGGGTGACTTCGTAAGGGCCTCCGCGTGGAATTTCCCCATTTAGATAACCCGGGTTCAGCGCAACCAGTGTTTTCTCCGGAACATCGCTCAACTGTGAGATTCGCGATAACGACAATGGCCGCCCAACGGAAACTGTTTCGATTTGTTTGCGGTTGGCAAGCGCCGGCAGTTCCAGGCCGAACTGCCACGGATCGGCAATAAGTTTGGTTGCAGCAATAATGCGTGGCACATAGTTGCGGGTTTCAGTCGGGAGATTGAGATTCCAGAACACTGGCTCCAGATTGGCTCGCTCCGCTTTTGCCATCGCCGATCTGACATTGCTCGGGCCGGTGTTGTAGGCGGCCATGGCCAGCATCCAGTCGCCGTCAAAGGTATTGGCCAGTTGCTTAAGATACCTAATTGCTGCTCTGGTGGACGCGATGATGTCCTTGCGGCCATCGTAGTCCTCGTTGATTTTAAGTCCGAACATTTTTGCCGTGCCGGGAATAAACTGCCACAAACCGACTGCATCTCGGTTGCTTTTCGCATGCGGGTTGTAAGCGCTTTCCACCAGCGGCAGCAGTACCAGATCCAGCGGTAGTCCGGCTCTGTCCATTTCATCGGCGATAAAATACAGGATAGGCTCGGCGTCGATCAGGTTGCTGCGTAAAGAGTAGAGGCCGGATTTGAAGTAGTCGATCTGAGCATCGATGGCCGGGTGGTCGGCGTGGGAAAACTGAAACCGACTGCGCAGGCGCTGCCACAGGCTTTCCTGCATGAGCCCGGCTGGCAGCAGGGCCGATTTTTTGTCCATGTACGCGCTGGGCGGGCCGCTTCTGGCGCTGAGTTCGGCAATTGCATCTATCAATTCGGCTCGGGAGCGGTTGTTATCTGCGCCCACAGCACTACAGAACAGCATCGCACACAAGGCCGCTGCAAAGGTAAACAGATTGCTTTGACGCTTGAGCCTGCAAAGATAAGAACGAGTCATGAAGTCCGGATGCCGTCTTTCGACGGACAATATATTGATTTTTTTAAATCCAGAGATTACAAATATCCTTTAACCGGAGGTTTTCGACAGTTTGGCGGGCTCTCAGATCTTTGTCAGCACAGAAATTTCCTGTGAAATCATAGCACTGTACAAATTTCCCGCTGAACCGTGAACAATTCCAGCTAGATAGAGTATATTCAACCAATGATAAATTTCAGAAAAAACTCACCTTGCTGGCTGGATGCGCAGCCGGTGCTGCGGGGTTGGTATGAAACCACGCTGGGCAACGCTGTGCTCGACACAGTTGCCGAGAAGTTTGATCACATTCTGCCCGGTATCTTCGGCTACCAGGGGGTGCAGGTAGGTCAAATCGCACCCGATCGTGAGCTATTGGCGAGCGCCGGGCTGCACCGTCGAATTGTGGTCGACAGCTGTGCAGAAGAATCTAACAGCCACATTACCGGTGAGCTCGAGCATCTGCCAATCAGTAATAACTGCGTAAATCTGGTGTTTTTCCCACATTCTCTGGAATTTTGCGAAAGCCCGCATGGAGCGTTGCGGGAAGCTGATCGTGTACTGACTGCCGACGGACATCTGCTGATTATGGGCTTTAATCCGTACAGCCAGTTCGGGTTTCGCAGAGCCTTGGGGCGTTCAGTTCCATGGTCTGGTCAAACCTACAGCCGCGCTCGAATCGAAGACTGGCTGTCGGTGCTGGGGTTTCGCGTGGTTGCCACTGAGACGGTTTTTCTACGCCCACCGGTCAATCGCCCCCGGCTGTTATCTGCAACACGCTTTATTGAAAAAACCCAGCGCTTTTTCGGCTTTGCCGGTGGTGTTTACTTGATTCATGCGCGCAAGCAGACAATCCCGATGTCGCTGTCCCGGCAGCAGTGGTTGCAGCCTCGTGGCAGGCTGGTGCACGGAGCGTTTGCACAACACGCCAGCAGAGTTGCCGCACGAGTTAATGCTGATCCGCATAACCGCAATCGCAAGAAAGACAAAGACTAAAACCCCAACCCGGAACAACAGCTCTTGGAACCCAGCCGTCACTTACGCCAGGTAGTGCTCGATACCGAAACTACCGGTTTAGAGGTTTCGCAACATCACCGAATTATTGAAATCGGTGCAGTGGAAATTATTAACCGCAAGCTCACCGGCAGGCACTACCACCAGTATATTCAGCCAGACCGGTCGATTGATGCCGGCGCTCTGGAAGTGCACGGCATTACTGAAAATTTTCTCGCTGATAAACCTCGGTTTGCTGAAATAGCAGACGAGTTTCTGGATTTTATTGAAGGCTCGGAAGTCGTTATTCATAACGCGGCGTTTGACGTCGCGTTTCTCGATTACGAATTTAAGCTGTGCGCAGCTAACACCCGGATGGAGCTGGGGTGCCTGGAAGTGACCGACTCACTTGAGCTTGCCAGGCGTCAGTATCCAGGGCAGCGCAACAGTCTGGATGCTTTGTGTAAGCGGCTGGGCATTGATAACTCCAGGCGAACTCTGCACGGAGCATTGCTGGATTCTGAAATTCTGGCTGAAGTCTACCTGGGGATGACTGGCGGGCAGTCTGCATTGGTGCTTGAGGATGAATCCGGTGCCGCTGGTGGTATTGCCGATGTGGTGATTGATCCGAGCATCTACCCGGTCACACCGGTTTTACAGGCTAATGATGCAGAACTGGAAGCCCACAAAAGCTGGCTTGCCACTTTGCAAAAAGAATCGGCCGAGGGTTGTGTCTGGGATCGGTTGGAAAGCGCTTAAGAGAATTCTTTAAGCACTTGCGGTATTGCTGTATCAGCCGTGTTTCATGATTCGTGCTTTTTCACGATTCCAGTCGCGCTCTTTTTCGGTGGCACGTTTGTCGTGTGTTTTCTTGCCTTTGGCAAGACCGATATCAATTTTGACGTTTGCGCGTTTCCAGAACAGGCTTAGCGGCACCAGTGTGTAGCCCTTGCGTTCAACCTGCCCCAGCAACTTATTGATTTCAGTGCGATGCAACAGGATTTTCCGGTCACGCAACGGCTTGGCAACCACATGCGTCGAAGCTGACAGCAGTGGCGTGATATGGCAGCCATATAACCAAACCTCGCCGTTTCGAATCATGACGTAACTTTCAGTGAGTTGAACCCGCCCGGCACGCAGGCTTTTGACTTCCCAGCCCTCCAGTACGAGTCCACCCTCAAAGGTATCTTCAATCAGGTAGTCGTGGCGTGCGCGCTTGTTGGTGGCAATGCGCGCCGAGTTGTCGCCCTTCTTTTTCTTTGGTTTGGCCATATGCTGCAAGTATACCCGTAAAAACGGATTATTCACGGAACAAGCCGTAATCCCGACAGCTTTTTCAGGTACGCGATGAGTTCACTTCGCCATGAGCGACAACAAAGTGCAAGCCGGTAGTGTATAAACCCATGTCGCTCACTAAACCCCAAGGTTACTTACGGTAAATAACTCTGATGCCCAGTCTTGAAAGAACCGCGCTTGTGTCACACAGCGCCAGGCAGATGTTCGATCTGGTTAATGATGTCGATGCTTATCCCGAGTTTTTACCCTGGTGCTCTGGTGCGCAGACCCTTGAGCGAGGCGACGGTTATAACATCGCTCGTGTTGATATGAAAAAAGGTCCGCTGTCCCAACACTTTACTACCCGCAATGAACTCACTGATGGTGAGTCAATATCCATGTCGCTGGTTGACGGACCATTTAAAAAACTCAATGGCAAATGGACATTCAGTGAGATAGGCGACCTCGGCTGTAAAGTAAGCTTCAGTATTGATTTTGCTTTTTCAGGTTTTCTGTTAGAAAAAACGCTAAGTCCGATTTTTAATGAAATTTGCGGCCGCATGGTGGACGCCTTTGTCGGGCGTGCCAATCAGGTTTACGATTAACGGCACGTTCGGTTTTCTGTGGTTACTTTTTAACTTTGTCGCGGGTTTTCTGGTTTTTCGCGCGCGCTCTTCTCGCTTCCATCGGGTCAAGAACCAACGGTCGATAAATCTCTACGCGATCTCCTTCTTCCAGCGGTTCATCATAGCTGACGCGCTCGGCATAAATGCCTACCGGTGTTTCACCGGGAATGATTTTTAAGGAATCGTCAGACCAGCTTTTTTCCAGTAGCCCGCTGTGTTTGATGGCATCTAAAACTGTGGAGCCTGCGGGCAGAGTAAGCGCAATGACGGTCTGATCCTGCGGCAGCGCATAGACGACTTCAACGTTGATGAAGCCGGTCATTCGCGGTTAGCTGAAACCGTCTTTCTCAATAGAGATAACCCGGTCGTTTTCGAACATCAGGGTCACACGCTTGGCATTGGGTGCATCGCCGGAGCGGTTAACGCTATAGATATAATCCCAACGGGTACCGTTACCCGGGTTGGATATCACCGGTTCTCCCAGTACGCCAATAACTTCGTTTTTCGACATCCCTTCGACAATTCGTGCCACTGCTTCGTCAGGCAGTACATTGCCCTGTTGAATTTCTATTTTGTGAGCTCGTGGCAGCCACCATGCACCACAGCCACTCAGTGTGATCTGGCCGGCAAACAGAGCCGTGAGCAGAAGTGTTTTAATAGCGGTTTTGATTCGCATGGCAGTCACAGGAGTAATTTCGTTCACACGATAGTAGCAACAGACAGTCGCTGCGGGCGTGTTTTTGCGAACAGGTAACTGAGCGACGGTTATCAGTCGCTGATGGTATCGCCTATGCGGGCTGCATCAAGCATTTCCTGAGCATGCTCGCGGGTGCGTTTGGTGATCTTGACGCCGCCAAGCATGCGAGCGATTTCTTCGAGTGACTCTTGCTCGGTTAGCAGCTTGGATTCTGCCAGTGTTTTATTGTCATTCGATTTTTTGGACACTCTGATGTGGTGATGTCCTTGTGCCGCGACCTGGGGTAAGTGTGTGACACAAAGCACCTGACAGCGTGCTCCGAGTTGGCGCAGTTGCTGGCCAACCGTTTCTGCCACACCACCACCGACACCGGTGTCGACCTCGTCAAATATCAAGGTGGGGACCTGGTTGTGCTTTGAGGCTATAAGTTGTACGGCCAGGCTGAGTCGGGAGAGCTCTCCACCGGAGGCAACGTCACTCATTGGCCGCAACGCCGCACCCGGATTAGCGCTGACTTTAAACACCACCTGATCCATACCGGATGGCGCCGGATGATCTAGCTTGCGCGGTGAGATCTCAATATCGAAAACCCCGCCTTTCATACCCAGTGTCTGCATGGCGCTGGATAAATGTTTTGAAAGTTGTTTGGCGGCAGTTTTTCGCTTTTTAGTGAGTTTCTCGCAAACATTTTGATAGTCTTGTTGAATGTCGTTGAGTTCCTGCTCCAGAGATTCAACAGATTCATCTATAGAGGTGAGCTCCTCCATTTCATGCTGCAGCTTTTGCGTAAACACCGTGAGTTCAGGTAATTCTATACGATGTTTTTTAGCGAGCTGATGCGCCACTGACAAAATGCCATCGAGTTCCTGTAAACGTTCCGGGTGTGGTTCGATGGCGCTGCTGTAGTGTCGCAGTGAATCAACAGCCTCTTCTATTTGTATGCGGGCACTGGTCAGGAGTTCGCTTACATCAGTGATTGAATTGTCTTGTGCTGCCAGTGCTTCAATACTGCGTTGTGCTTCAGAGAGTTGGGCGAGGGCGGCGTTGTTGCTGTCTTGCAGTAAATCCATAGCCTGTTCGCAGTGCACTTTTAACTCTGTGGCGTTCGCCAGCCGTCGATGTTCCAGATCTATTGCACCGAAATCTATACTGTTGAAGTCAAGCCGTGATAATTCCTGTAGTTGGTAGCGCAGGGTATCGAGGCGATCTCCTCTGGCTTCAAGCCGTGCGTTAATGTCTGCCAGCTTGCGATGTTTGTCGTGCCAGTTGCTGCAGACTTCTTTAACGCTTTTTAATAGCTTTGCATTGTTACCGAAGTCGTCGAGAATGACTCTTTGTGTATCCGGTAAAGTAATCAGCTGATGATCGTGCTGGCCATGGATGTTAACTAACAACTGACCGAGCTCGCGCAGGTTGCGAACCGTCACCGGCGTGCCATTAATGTACGCACGGGATTTACCATCTCGTGTCACTACGCGGCGCAGAATGCATTCGCCGTCCTGATCCATGGCGTGATCGTTAAGCCAGTTGCTGGCCGAGTCGCTCTCGCTAATGTCGAACAGTGCAGTTATCTCGGCACGTTGTGCGGTGTCACGTACTGCGCTGGGTGAGGCACGATCACCGAGTACCAGCCCCAATGCACCAAGCAGTATGGATTTGCCGGCACCGGTTTCACCGGTTAGTGTTGTCATTCCGGACTGCAGGTCCAGCGAACTGCTGGTGATAATGGCGAAGTCTTTTACTTGTAGCGCGGTTAGCATCTGATTACCTGATCACTCAACATTTATGACAAGAGGGGTTTAACCCCAGTTGAGTTTTTCTCGCAGTATATGGTGGTAGTCGTAGTTGGACGGATGCAAAATTCGTATAGTCCGGTTGTGCCGTTTAACCTTGATAATGTCATCGTTTTGCAAGTCGGTATAAACCTGTCCGTCACACACCATCTGTGCATAAACCGGTTTACGTTCGGTGACGATAATATCGATCTCCGATTCTGCGGTTACTACTAACGGTCGGCTGCTAAGTGTATGCGGGCATATGGGTTGCAGAACCACAGCGTTAAGGTTCGGATTAACAATCGGTCCGCCACTTGATAATGCGTACGCTGTTGAGCCGGATGGCGTGGCGACAATAATTCCATCGGCGCGCTGGCTTAATACAAAGCTGTTGTTAATTGATATTTCGAATTCGATGATCTGCAGAACATCTTTGGTTCTCATCACTGTGTCGTTAAATGCCAGCGACTGATGAATGATTTCGTCTTTGCGCTGCAGCTTCGCATCAAGCATTAAGCGATGTTCTTCGATGTACTCGCCGTTAATGATTTCGATAAGTTCGTGAAGTTTGTCTTCGGGTGAAACGTCGACAAGAAAGCCGAGTCTTCCTCGATTGACTCCTACCAGTGGAACGTTGTGGTTAACCAGTTCTCTGGCGGCATGCAGCAACGTGCCGTCACCGCCAATCACGATGGCGATGTCGCATTCCTGACCGATGGTTTCTATCTCAACGGTGACCGGGCCACCCAGTAAACCGCGAGTACTTGAGTCGAGCACTACTTCCATGCCGGAGTTCTTCAGCAGCTCGTAAACGTCGTTGAGGGTTTTGGATACGCTGAGATCACCGCTTTTCGCGATCAGACCTGCTTTGGTGAAATTTGGCATGTCGCTAAGGTATCACGGTAGCGGTTTTTTTTCTCTGGATTGGGCGGGAAATCAACCGTGTTTTAGCCTGTTGTAGCTCTGGAAAATGTGATTGACGTTGTGCCGATAGCGCTTTCATGATCGATTCAGCAATTCGGCCATGGCATACAGATGTTCCATGGCCTGTCGGGGGGTGGTGTCGTTTATGTCAACTTTTTTAAGGTAGTCTTCAACTTCACTGGATGCCTGATCAAACAGCGCCATTTGCATGACCGGCTCACTGAACGGTACGGGTGATTTCTGATTATTGTCCTGGGATTCGAGTATCGCAAGTCGGGCACGGGCGGTGTCCAGCACCGGTTGTGGGATTCCTGCAAGCTTGGCGACCTGCAGTCCATAACTCTGATTGGCTGCACCTGCCTTCACGTTGTGCATAAAGACGATTTCATCGTTGTGTTCGACTGCGTCCAGATGCACATTGCCAATGGTTGGGTGGGTATCCGGCAGCTCGGTTAGCTCGAAGTAGTGCGTGGCAAACAGGGTATACGCCTGGTTGTTGGCGGCCAGTGCCATGGCGCACGCGGCAGCCAGAGACAAACCATCGTAGGTGCTTGTACCACGACCGATTTCATCCATTAGCACCAGGCTTTTCGGGGTGGCGTTGTGCAGGATATCTGCAGCTTCTGTCATCTCAACCATGAACGTGGATCGGCCGCTGGCGAGATCGTCAGAGGCACCGATACGCGTAAATATGCGATCAATCGGTCCGAGCTCACAGCGTTCTGCCGGTACGTAGCTGCCAATGTGTGCCAGTAAAACAATCAGTGCTGTCTGGCGCATGTAGGTCGATTTCCCCCCCATGTTGGGGCCTGTGATCAGCAGCATTTTCTGTTTGGCGTCGAGATGCAGATCGTTGGGGACAAATGGCTTATCCAGTGCGGCTTCAATAACCGGGTGTCGGCCACCGTCGTAGCGTATGCCGCCTTGTGCAACGAACGTTGGTCGCACCCACTGCAACGTGCGCGCTCTTTCGGCGAGATTTTGCAGCACGTCGATTTCGGCAATCGCCTGCGCACCCTGCTTAAGCGCGGGCAGGTTGGTTGCCAGTTCAGTTAGCAGGTTTTCGTACAGGGCGCGCTCACGCTGTAGCGATCGTTCGCGGGCGGATAATACTTTGTCTTCAAATTTCTTCAGCTCTTCGGTGATATAACGCTCGGCACCTTTGAGCGTTTGCCTGCGACTGTACTCGGTGGGAATGTCACCCTTGCTGGCTTTGGAGACTTCAATGTAATAACCATGCACACGGTTGTATCCCACCTTCAGTGTGGCGATGCCGGTGCGTTCGCGTTCACGGGTTTCCAGATCAGTCAGGAACGTGTCTGCGTTGGTACTTAAGGTACGTAATTCATCGAGAGATTCGTCATAGCCGTTTCGAATGACACCACCATCTTTGAGCAGCGTCGGTGGTTCATCAGCCAGCGCGTTATTGAGTAATTCGGTTTCGCCCTCAAAGCCGCTCAGGTTGTCACTGAGATTTTCCAACAGTGTGTTTGTGTGGCCACGAGTTAAAGATTCAATTTCCGGCAGCAGTCTTAAACTGTCGCGAAGGCTGAGCAAATCTCTGGGGCGTGCGCTGCCGATTGATACCCGCGCAAGAATACGTTCTACGTCGGCAATACCTTTGAGCAGGTTGCCAAGTGCTTCTGCACGGTCTGCCCGGGTAATGAGCGTTTCAATGCTGTCCAGTCGAGCGCTCAGCAGGGCGTGATCGCGCAGCGGGCGGTTCAGCCATCGGGATAATAATCGCCCACCCATGCTGGTGCAGGTTTTATCCAGCAATGCACGCAGTGTTGCACTGGGCTGGCCACTGAGGCTGACATCGATCTCGAGGTTGCGGCGTGTGGCAGCGTCGAGCGTTAGGGCATCTTTTGGAGACTCGGTAGTGATACCCAGAATATGCGGTGGTGCACCGCGGTGTGTCTCTTTGACGTATTGCAGCAGACAGCCGGCAGCGGCAGTAGCGCGCAGCAATTCTTCGCAGCCAAAGCCACGCAGGTCTTTGCTGCCAAACAACTTGCATAGTTGTTCGTGTGCGCTTTGTGAATCGAAGTGCCATGGCGGACGCGGGCGAACAATGTAGTCGTCGAACAAAGCCTGTTCGGCGTAGTCTTCTTCCACCAGCAACTCGGCCGGTTTGAGTCGGGCAAGTTCGGCTTGGAGCATAGTTTCTGATTGAAACTCGGACACCTGAATCGTGCCCACGGCGAGGTCGATGCTGGCCACGCCATACCAGTCTTTATCAAGCAATACTGATGTCAGCAGGCATGGCTGGCGATCATCGAGTAACGCTTCGTCAGTGACGGTGCCGGGTGTCAGTACCCGTACAATTTGCCTTTCAACCGGGCCTTTACTGGTGGCGGGATCGCCAATCTGTTCGCACAACGCCACGGACTCGCCTCGTGCTACCAGCTTTGCCAGATAGTTCTCTACCGAGTGATGCGGTACGCCGGCCATGGGTATTGGTTGGCCCGAAGACTGGCCGCGAGACGTCAGGGTAATAGAGAGCAGCTCGGCGGCGCGGCGTGCGTCGTCGAAAAAGAGCTCGTAAAAATCCCCCATACGATAGAACACCAGCGTATCGGGATACTCCGCTTTGATGCCGAGGTACTGGCGCATCATCGGAGTTTGTTTTGTGGTGGTTGTCATGCGCGCCATTGTAACCGGTCCCGCTATCGCTGCGACAAGCCTGTTGGCGTTTCGGGTGTTTTTGATCAGGGTGATTTGGTTGGGCAATGTGGCTGCATTACACTCCGGTGTATCACCACCCCATGCGAAGCGTTTACGGGTGTATAACCGATTTTTTGGAAATGTCACTGGATGAATAAAGAGCTACAGACCCTGCTGCAGCAGTTGGCTTCTCTGGCCATTGAACAAGATCAGATGATTGCCACCGCTGAGTCTTGTACCGGCGGTTTGATTGCTGCGGCACTAACTGAGTTGTCTGGCAGTTCTGTGTGGTTTGATCGGGGCTTTGTCACCTACAGTAATCAGGCGAAAAAGGACCTGCTTGGTGTCACGCAAGAGACACTGGAGGGCTCCGGAGCGGTGAGTGCCGCAACCGTTGCGCAAATGGCGCAGGGTGCACTGGCCAGAGGTTCCGCCAGCATGGCGGTTTCTGTCAGCGGTGTGGCAGGCCCGGGTGGGGGCAGTGACAGCAAGCCGGTGGGAACGGTGTGGATAGCGTGGGCCAGCCGCGATTTCGGGCATCGCACCAGGCATTTTATTTTCAGCGGGGATCGCGCCAGTGTTCGTCAGCAGACCGTGATCGAGGCGATACGCGGTCTGATCGACTGTATACTTTCTGAAGTTAGCGAATCACCAACGAGACACTAACTTTCTCACTTTGAATAAGCTGCGGAGTGCGGCTGTCTATGCGACAATAGTGCTGGTAGAAATTGCAGTCCCTTCCAGTCGTAAATTCAGGAGTCCGAACGTGGATGACAACAAAAAGAAAGCGCTGAGTGCAGCGCTGGGTCAAATCGAAAAGCAATTCGGCAAAGGTGCCGTCATGCGTATGGGCGATTCCACGGTTAGTCGCGATATCGAAGTCATTTCCACAGGCTCGCTGACGCTGGATATTGCGCTCGGTATTGGCGGTTTGCCCAAAGGGCGAATTGTGGAAATTTACGGTCCGGAGTCGTCCGGAAAAACCACCCTCACATTGCAGGCGGTTGCCGAATGCCAGAAGGCGGGTGGTACTGCGGCGTTTATCGATGCCGAGCATGCGCTTGACCCGGCCTATGCCGAAAAACTTGGTGTTAATGTCGATGATCTGCTGGTATCCCAACCCGATACCGGTGATCAGGCGCTTGAAATTACCGACATGCTGGTACGTTCCGCGTCGGTTGATATTATTGTCGTCGACTCGGTAGCGGCGCTCACGCCGAAAGCAGAAATTGAAGGCGACATGGGCGATCACCACGTTGGTCTGCACGCGCGATTGATGTCGCAGGCACTGCGCAAGCTCACAGCAAACATTAAGCGCTCGAATACGCTGGTGATTTTTATCAACCAGATTCGAATGAAAATCGGTGTCATGTTCGGTAACCCGGAAACCACAACCGGTGGTAATGCGCTGAAGTTCTATTCTTCTGTGCGATTGGATATTCGTCGTACCGGATCTATTAAAAAGGGTGATGAAATCATCGGCAACGACACCCGCGTGAAGGTAGTGAAAAACAAAATGGCACCGCCGTTCAAGCAGGCGGAGTTTGAAATTCTTTATGGCGAAGGCAGTTCCCATGAAGGAGAGCTCATTGACCTTGGTGTCAAGAATGGCCTGGTTGAAAAGGCTGGTGCCTGGTACAGCTATAATGGTGACCGGATCGGGCAGGGTAAAGATAACGTCCGCAATCATATGAAAGAAAACCCGCAAATGACTGAAGAGCTCGACACCAAGCTGCGAGACCTTCTGTTGCCGAAGCCGGGTCCGGTGGTAACTGACGAGGCGTCGGAAGACCTTGCCGAAGAGCAACTCAACTGACATTGAAGCGGCTGACCCCGACTCTAAATTAGGCACAACAGCGTCAACAACCCCTGCGATCACGATCTCGACGGTTCGGCACACCGCTGTCAGATTGTTATCAAGGCGTGAACACAGCAGGGCGGAGTTGCGTGATAAACTCCTGAAAAGAGAGCATCCGTTGCACCTGATCGAGCAAGTGCTCGATCAGCTTGCCGAACGCAATCTGCAGTGTGATGTCAGGTTTGCAGAGTCTTATACTCGCATGCGTGTGCAGCGAGGATACGGCGGCAACAAAATCCGCGCTGAACTTCAAACCAGATCTTTGAGCAGAGAAATCATCGAAGACGCCCTCGTGGTCTATGAGGCCGAATGGGTCGACAACGCGGTCAGTGCACTACAGAAAAAATACTCTGAAGGTGATTTTGTGCAATGTTCTGCCAAAGAACTTGCCAAAATGCAGCGTTTTTTGTGGTCTCGCGGCTATAATTCCGCGGATATTTCCACTGCGTTAAAAAGTCTGCGCCAACCTGTAGAATAGCCGGCCGTATCCACGGCCCTAAACTCGCTCCTGAAACGAAATTTCAAGCCATGTTATCGACCTCTGATATACGACAAAAATTTCTGTCTTACTTTGAATCGAAAGGGCATGAGATTGTTGCATCCAGCCCTCTGGTGCCGGGTAATGATGCCACGCTGCTGTTTACCAACGCTGGCATGGTGCAATTCAAAGACCTGTTTCTTGGTATAGAAAAGCGCGGCTACAACCGGGCTACAACCTCGCAGCGCTGTGTGCGTGCCGGTGGCAAGCACAATGATCTTGAAAATGTTGGCTACACCGCCAGACATCACACCTTTTTTGAGATGCTCGGTAACTTCAGCTTCGGTGACTACTTTAAAGAAGATGCCATCAAGTACGCCTGGGAGTTTTTAACCGAAGTGCTCGGATTGCCGGCAGATAAGTTGTGGATTACGGTTTTCGAAGAAGACGACGAAGCCTATGATCTGTGGGCGAAGAAAATCGGTGTACCCGAAGAGCGCATTGCCAGAATCGGGGCCAAAGACAATTTCTGGCAGATGGGTGATACCGGACCGTGTGGACCTTGCTCTGAAATATTTTTTGATCATGGGCCGGAGGTTTTCGGTGGTCCACCAGGGACTCCTGATGAGGACGGTGACAGATATATTGAGATCTGGAATCTGGTTTTCATGCAGTTTGATCGATCAGCTGACGGCACCCTGACGCCGTTGCCCAAGCCGAGTGTCGATACCGGTATGGGCCTCGAACGCATTGCGGCAGTTTTGCAGCATGTACACAACAACTATGAAATAGACCTGTTTGCCGAACTGCTGACCCACGTTCAGCAAGTCACCGGTGCCAGTGACGCCGACAGTCCTTCTTTAAAGGTAATTGCTGATCATATCCGCTCCTGTGCTTTTATGATTGTCGACGGAGTACTGCCGTCTAATGAGGGGCGCGGCTATGTACTGCGAAGAATTATTCGCAGGGCCGCTCGTCACGGTCACAACCTGGGCGCTGCCGAGCCATTCTTTCATAAGCTGGTTGCACCGCTTGCAGAGTTAATGGGTGACGCCTTTCCGGAACTGGTTAAGGCACAGTCGGCAGTGACTGATGCTCTGCTTGCGGAGGAGTTGCGTTTTGCCGAGACCTTAAGCCAGGGTATGAAAATCCTTGAAGATGACCTCACCCGGTTGCAGGGTGATACCGTACCAGGGGACGTTCTGTTCAAACTTTATGATACTTTCGGATTCCCGCTGGATCTCACGGCTGACATTGCCAGAGAGCGCGGGCTTAAAGTAGATGAATCGGGTTTTGAACTGCAAATGGAAGCGCAGAGATCACGAGCAAGGGCTGCAAGCCAGTTCTCCGGTAGTGCCGCTGTCGCAGTGAACACCAGCGTGCAAAGTAGTTTTACCGGTTACCAGCACACCGCCGATACCGGCATTGTTAAAGAGTTGTTTGTAAACGGCGAGGCAGTCAACAGTATTGCCTTTGAAGGTGAATCTGAAGATTCCGTAGTGGTTGTTCTTGATAAAACTCCGTTTTACGGAGAGTCCGGTGGTCAGGTTGGCGACAACGGTATGTTGCGCGCGGCAGGGGCTGAGTTTTCCGTGGCAGACACACAAAAATCTGCCAATGCCATTTTGCACCACGGTAGCTTACTTAGCGGCTCCCTGAGTTGTGGCGATGAGGTCGCAGCCAGCGTTGACGAGAACCGTCGCGATGCCACGGTTAGAAATCACTCGGCGACTCACCTGCTGCATTCGGGATTGCGTCGCTCACTGGGCGATCATGTGCAGCAAAAGGGCTCTTTAGTCACCCCGGGTTACCTGCGTTTTGATTTCTCGCATGGTGAGCCTGTGTCTCAGGAAGTGCTGGCAGAGATTGAAACCTGGGTGAACGAACAGGTCCGTGTAAATAGCGGTGCCAGCATTGCTGAAATGAGTATGGATGAGGCGTTGCAGAAAGGAGCGACTGCACTGTTTGGTGAAAAGTATGGCGAGGTGGTGCGTGTTGTTGAGCTCGGCGAGCATTCCACAGAGCTTTGTGGCGGAACGCATGTTAATCGCACGGGAGATATCGGCTCATTTCGAATTATTGGTGAAACGGGAGTGGCCTCCGGTGTGCGACGTATTGAAGCGCTGACTGGTGCGGCAGCTGTCGATTTTACTGCCAAAGAGCACCGCACCATCCAGCGTATTGCAGGCAACCTTAAAACACCGGTTGAAAAAGTCGATGAACGCGTCATGTTACTTGCCGAACAAAATCGCGAGCTAACTAAAGAGCTGGACAAACTTAAATCAAAGCTTGCATCGCAGGCTGGCGATAGCATGGTCGATGATGCCGTGGAGATTGATGGCATCAAAGTGCTTGCCACCGAGTTGGAAAATGCTGATGTAAAAACCATGCGTGAAGCAATGGATAAGTTGAAAGACAAATTGGGCACTGCAGCAATCGTTCTGGGCGCAAAAGACGGAGATAAAGTTCGAGTAATTGCCGGAGTCACTAAAGACGCGACCAGTCGAATTAAAGCAGGGGACCTGGTGAACCACGTTGCCACCCAGGTGGGTGGAAAAGGCGGTGGCAGACCGGACCTTGCGCAGGCAGGCGGTAGTGAACCCGAAAAGCTTGCTGCAGCACTTGCCAGCGTAGCGGATTGGATAAGCGGGCAGTTGCAGCAGTCATGAGTTTACTGGTACAAAAATACGGCGGTACATCGGTTGGATCACCTGAGCGTATCAAAGCGGTTGCCGAGCGGGTTAAGAAGTCAGTGGATGCGGGTAACAAGGTTGTTGTTGTGGTTTCTGCCATGTCTGGTGAAACCAATCGACTGATCGGTCTAGCCAACGAAATCAGTGCGCAGCCAAAACCGCGTGAGCTTGATGTGCTGGTGTCAACCGGTGAGCAAGTCACCATAGCGTTGTTGTGTATGGCATTGTCAGAGCTTGGTCAAAAGGCTCGTTCCTATACTGGTGCACAAGCCGGTATAAGAACGGACAATTCTTATAACAAGGCACGTATTACAGATATTAATACCGACAAAGTAATGGCAGATCTTAACAGCGGATCTGTGGTTGTTATTGCAGGGTTTCAGGGTATTAACGCCGATGGCGATGTCACCACCCTGGGGCGTGGCGGATCAGACACTTCCGCTGTTGCCATGGCCGCGGCGCTGAAGGCGGATGAGTGCCAGATCTATACGGATGTCGATGGTGTTTATACAACTGATCCTCGTGTTGTACCGAATGCTCGTAAAATGGATCGGATCACCTTTGAAGAGATGCTTGAGATGGCGAGTCTTGGATCAAAGGTGTTGCAGATTCGTTCGGTGGAGTTTGCCGGAAAATACGATGTGACATTACGTGTCTTATCCTCTTTTGCAGAGGGTGAAGGGACTTTAATTACTAAAGATGATGGGGATAGTTCCGTGGAACAGGCGTTAATTTCTGGTATTGCATTCAATCGCGATGAAGCGCAGATCACCGTGGTTGGTGTTCCCGATACACCGGGAATCGCGCATGCGATAGTCGGTCCGGTGGCGCTGGCGAATGTTGAAGTTGATATGATCGTGCAAAATATA